>JACQAI010000382.1 GCA_016195115.1 Pseudomonadota bacterium | reverse complement strand
GTCGATCTTGTTGGTGCCGGCGAGCGGCAGCTCGCGCTCGAACCAGACCCGGCGCGGATGCTGGTAGGGCGGCGCGTTGGCGAGCGCGAACCGCTTGACGTCGTCCTCGCTCAGCGCCGAGCCGGGCGCGGGCACGACGAACGCCACCGGCATCTGGCCGCGGATCTCGTCGGGCAGCGGCACGACGCACGCCTGGTCGATCGCCGGATGGCGCTCGAGCATGGTCTCGACCTCGCCGGGAAAGATGTTCTCGCCCGAGCACACGAACATGTCGTCGCTGCGGCCGACGAAGAAATAGAAGCCGTCGGCATCGCGCCGAAAGATATCGCCGCTGACATAGTAGCCGTCATCGGTCATGACCTTGCGCGTCGCGTCCGGCAGCTTGTGATAACGGCTCATCAGCGCCGGACACTTCATGTGCAGCTCGCCCTCGTCGGCCTCGCGCCCGTCGGGCTCGATCAGACGCACCTGCATCTCGGCGACCGGATGGCCGAGCGACAGGTCGGGCAGGGGCCGGCCGCGGGGATGCGGGCCGAACACCACCGGCCCGGCCTCGGTGGTGCCGTAGACGATGCCGACCTCGGCATTCGGGAATGCCGCGCGCGCGCCGTCGAGCAGCGCCTGGGTCACCGGCGCCGAGCCCATGCGCACGAACCCGACCGAGCTCACGTCGGTTTCCGCCAACCGCGCGCGCTCGCGCAGCACCATGGCGATCATGGTCGGCACCGAGGTCAGGGTGGTGCAGCGATAGGTGCCGACCGCGGCGAGATAGCTGGCGGCGGTGAAGCCGGGCAGCAGCACGACGGTGTCGTGCTGCCAGAACGTGGCGTGGCAGGTGCACAGGCCGTTCATGTGATACAGCGGCGCCGCCACCAGGGTGCGGTGCTGGCCGGTGATCGGCCGACGCCGACGCGCCAGCAGCGCCCACAGGTGCGCGTCGTGCGACAGCACCACCCCCTTGGGCCGTCCGGTCGTGCCGGAGGTGTAGAGGAACATCGCGGGCGCGGCCGGCGCCGGCCGCACCGCTTCGAACGGCCCTGGGTCCATCAGCGTGTCGAAGCCGTTCGGCTCGCCGAAGCGCACCTGGGGAATGTCGTCGGGGCACAACGCGGCGCGCGGCGCGTCGCACAGCACCAGCCTCGTGTCGCTGTCGCGCAGCACGTAGTGCAGGGTCTCTTGGGGCAGCTTGAAGTTGGTCGGCACCGCGACCAGGCCGGCGCGCATGGCGCCGAGGAAGCTCACGAGATATTCGGCGCGGTTGGCCGAGACGATGGCGACCCGCTCGCCGGGCGCGAGGCCGCGCGCCGTGAGGCCGCGTGCCACCGCGTCGATCGCGGCGTCGAGCGCGCGGTAGGAATAGGTGCGCGGACCCGACTCGCCGCCGAGATCGATCAGCGCCGGCGCGTCACGATCGCCGCTGCGGGCGATCGCGTCGCCGAGATTGTACGGCGTCGGTTCGGCCACGCGACTCGGCTCACGCCACGAATTCGAGGGTCGCGCCAAAGGCCTCGGCGGCGGGCACGATGACGCGGCCGTTGCCGTCGGCGGCGCGCACGCCGGCCGCGCTCAGCACGCCGGTGGCGCGCGCGAGGTCGGTGGTGCGCAACGTCAGGGCGGCCATGTAGGCGGTGCGGCCCTGCGGGTCGGGCGCGGCAGGTCCGAACGCGGCGGCGAGCGCGCGCGGCGTCACGATGTCGAACCGGCTGAGGCCGATCAGGACGCTGGCGCCGTCCGACGTCGGGCGCACCGCGTCGGGTCCGAACATGGTGCGGTAGAGCGTCGCGGCGCCGGCCGGATCGGCGGCGCAGATCACCGCGCGGACCACGCCAATGGTGCCGTTGGGATGGCGACGCCATTCGTCGCGCCACACCAGGTGCCGGGTCAAGTGATGACAGAAATACAGCCGGCCGTAATCGACCGCCTGGGGTTCAAGACGGACGGTCCGAAAACTCGCGTCCTCGGTGCCGTGCGCCAGCGCCACCGGCCGCGAGAACTCGTTGGGCTGGCCGACCGGCACCCCGGCCGCCTTGAGGGCGTCGTAGACCGCGCGGGAATCATCGGTGCCGAACACCAGCCCGTCGAGCCCGACGGGAAAGCGCAGCAGGTCGGCACGCGTGGCGTTCGGCCCGATGCCGATCAGCTCCAGATACTCGGTGCCGAAGATGGCGAGGTGGTTCATCGAGCCCAGGGTGTGATGGCCGCGCGGCGTCAGCTGGAAGCCCAGGCGCCGGTAGCACGCGGCGGCGGCGTCCAGCCGCTCGCGCGTGTTGATGACGACGTGGTCGAGGGTCGGCATCGGCAGGGTCATGCGCCGGGTCCTTGTCGCGATGGTCCGCGCCTCTTGTAGGCCGGCGCGCCGCAGGGCACAACGGGGGGCATCGGGACGGCATTCGGGAGTGGCGATCCGTGGCTACATCGCAGCAGCAGGCCGCCTTGGTCGAGGTCGCGCGGGCGCTCGGCGCGCCCGGTCAACCCGGCCCGTTCTACGCCGCGCTGGATCGGGCCATGGCCGGGCTGATCGGCCACAAGCTGTTCACCCTGATGATCTACGACGCCGGCGCGCGCACCGTCGCGCGGGTCTACAGCAACCAGCCGGACGCCTACCCGGTGGGCGGCACCAAGCCGTACAGCGCGTCCAGCCTGTTCGACCAGCTGTTCGAGCGGCACCAGGCAGTGGTGGTGCGCAACGCCGAGGAGATCCGGCGCTCGTTCGTCGACCAGGAGCTGATCGCTCGTCTCGGCTGCTCGGGGTCGCTGCATCTGCCCGTGGTCCATGACGGTGTGGCGCTCGGCATCATGAACCTGCTGCACGAGGCCGGCCGCTACGACGACCCGCACATCGATCTCTCGGCGCCGTTCGCCGCGATGCTCGTGACGCCGTTCCTGATCGCGCTGCGAGGCCGCGTCTGAGCGCCGTCATGAAGCCGTTCAGGTTCGGCGTTAACGTCTGGCACGTGCGCTCGAGCGCCGAATTTGCCGCGACGGCGCGCAAGATCGAGGGTCTTGGTTACGACACCCTGACCCTGCCCGATCACCTCACCGAGCACATCGCACCGATACCGGCGTTGGTGAGCGCCGCAGCGGCAACGAAACGCCTCCGGGTCGGCACCAACGTGCTGAACAACGACCTCCGCCATCCCGTGCTCGTGGCGCGCGAAGCCGCAGCGGTCGACGTCCTGTCCGACGGTCGGCTGCAGCTCGGCTTGGGGGCCGGCAGCATCCGATCGGAATACGACCAAGCGGGGATGGTCTTCGATCCGGGACGCACCCGGGTCGAGCGGCTGTCCGAGGCGGTCACCATCATCAAGGGCCTGCTCGCAGGAGAACCGGTGACGTTCGCGGGGCGGCACTATCGGGTGAGCGGCCATACCATTGCGCCGCTTCCGGTTCAGAGACCCCACCCCCCGATCCTGATCGGGGGCAACGGCCCGCGCCTGCTCGCCTTGGCGGCGCGGGAAGCCGACATCGTGGGGTTCTCGGGGATCACCTTCACGCGCGGCGGTGCGGTGCCGCCGGACCTCTCCGGGTGGCGGGTGTCGAGCGTCGACGAACGGGTGCAGCGCGTGCGTGAGGCCGCGGGCGACGCACGGTTCGCGCGGCTGGAGTTGAACGCGCTGGTGCAGCGGGTTGTCGTGACCGACGATCGTCGCGGGTCGGCCGAGGAGTTGGCACGCCGTTGGACCCAGCTGACGCCCGACGAAATTCTCCAGAGCCCCTACGTGCTCATCGGCACCGTCGACCAGATGGTCGAGGATCTCCAGGCGCGCCGGCAGCGCTGGGGCATCTCCTACTACGTCGTCTTTGAGCCCTACCTGGATGCATTCGCTGCCGTCGTCGCGCGTCTCGCCGGCCAGTAGGAACGATCCCAGAGGATCGACTCGCGTTGACTTGGAGGTGCCGGCGCGGCGACCATCCGCGTCCCCGACACCCTAGAAGGACGCGTGTGCGAGATGGCTGAGACCAAGACCGTGACGGTGGCGGCCGTCGACGCACAAATCAAGGCGATCCTGGGGGCGTGGGGCATGGCCGAGCCGGCGCTGTCGATCACGGCGCGCGTCATGCTGTGGGCCGACCTGCGCGGCATCGACTCGCATGGCATCAGCATGATCGCGGCGTCGTACCGGCGCATGCGCGACGCCGGCATCCTCAACTTCGCACCCAAGATCGAGGCCGTCGTCGACCTGCCGTCGATCGCCACCCTCGACGGCGGCGGCGGGCTTGGCCACTACCCGTCGGTGCGCGCGATGGAGCTCGCGATCGGCAAGTGCCGCAAGACCGCGCTCGCCGCGGTTACAGTGCGCAACTCCAACCACTACGGCGCCGCCGGCTACTACGCCGCCATGGCGGCCGAGGCGGGCTTGATCGGCATCTCGATGACCGGCGTCCACGTCGCCGCGACCGTGCCGACGTTCGGCGCCGAGCCGCGTTTCGGCACCAACCCGATCGCGTTCGCGGCGCCGGCCGGGCGCAATCCCCCGTTCGTGCTCGACATGGCGACCTCGACGGTGGCGGTCGGCAAGCTCGTGCTGGCGGCGCGCGCCGGCAAGACCTTGCCGGTCGGCTGGTCGGTCGACGAGCAGGGCCAGCCGCTGACCGACCCCAAGCGGGCGCGCGAGCTGCGGCGCATGACGCCGCTGGGCGCGACCCGCGACCTCGGTAGTCACAAAGGTTATGGGTTGGCCATGATGGTCGAGATCCTGTGCAGCACCTTGTCAGGTGCGATCTACGCGCCGACTCGGCCGCCGTCCAAGCCGGGCGATCCGTACAACGTCGGCCACTTCTTCCTGGCGCTCGATCCCGGCGCGTTCCGCGACAAGGCCGACTTCAACGACGACCTTGACGCCATGATCGACTGCCTGCACGCGACCAAGCCGGTCGATCCGGCGCAACCGGTCCTGGTCGCCGGCGATCCCGAGACCGCGATGGAGATCAAACGGACCGCCGAGGGCATCCCGCTGTCGAGCGTGCTGGTCGACGAGCTGCGCGACATCGCGCGCGCCGCCAACGCCGAGTTCACGCTCTAACACCCTCTCCCGATCGGGGTGGGCGAGGGTGGGCATGGGGCCGGTTGCGGCGGCCGCCATTCGGACGCATGCTGCCGGCTGTCTCAAAACCGGAGGGAACCGCCAGCATGGGCATGACCATGACGGAGAAGATCCTGGCGCGCGCCGGCAAGACGGCGCAGGTCAAGCCCGGCGACGTCGCGGTGGTCGACGTGGCGACCGCGGTGCTGCTCGACATGTCGTTTTTGCCCGAGGGCTGGGTCGAGATCCTCAAGGTCCACGATCCGAACAAGGTGGCGATCATCTACGACCACATGGTGCCGGCGCCGACCATCCAGGCGGCGACCTGCCAGACCATCGGCCGCGCGTTCGCGGCGAAATTCGGGATCGAACGGCTGCACGACGTCGGCGCCGAGCAGGGCATCGCGCATGCCGTGGTCGCCGACCGCGGCTACGCGTTGCCCGGCAGCGTGCTGGTGTGCGCCGACTCGCACACCTGCGCCGGCGGCGCGTTCAACTGCGCGGCGCGCGGCGTCGGCGGTCCCGACATGCTGTACGCCGTCACGACCGGCAAGGCGTGGTTCAAGGTCGGCGAGACGGCGCGCTACGACTTCATCGGCAAGCTCAAGCCCGGCGTCTCGGCCAAGGACATCTTCCTGACCATCGCGGGCACCCACGGCGCCCACGTCAACCAGAACGTCGAGTACGGCGGCCCCGGCATGTCGAGCCTGAGCATCAACGGCCGGCGCACGCTCGCGACGATGGGGACGGAGCTGTCGGCCGACTTCGTGATCTTCGAGCCCGACGATGCGTTGGTCGATTACATGCGCGAGCGCAATCCCGGCGCGGCGTTCGAGCTGACCAAGCCGGATGCCGACGCGGCCTATGCGGTGCGCCGCACCATCGATCTCGGCAGCCTCGAGCCGCTGGTGGCGCTGCCCGACGCGGTGGTCAACAACTCCGTCAAGGTCAGCCAAGTCGCCGGCCAGAAGATCGACCAGGCCTTCATCGGCTCGTGCGCCAACGGCACGCTCGACGACCTCGCGGTCGCCGCCAAGGTGGTCAAGGGCCGCAAGGTCGCCAAGGGCGTGCGCCTGATCGTCACGCCGGGTACCCAGGCGACGTTTCGGGCCGCGCTGAAAGCTGGCTACGTCGAGACCTTGCTGGAGGCCGGCGCGGTGGTGACGCCGGCGACCTGCGGCGCCTGCATCGGCGGCCACATGGGCGTGCTCGGCCCGAACGAAGTCTGCATCACCGCCAGCACGCGCAACTTCAAGGGCCGCATGGGCGATCCGTCGTCGCGCGTCTTCATGGGCTCGCCCGCGACGGTGGCGGCGTCGGCGCTCGCCGGGACGATCACGAGCGCCGCCGAGTTCTTCCAGGGAGATGTCTCATGAACGACCGTCGCAACGAGCAGCCGCTGCTCGCCAAGAAGGTCTGGAAGCTCGGCGACAACATCAACACCGACTTGATGCTGCCCGGCCCCTATCTCTACCGCACGCCCGAGGAGCAGGCGCGCGCGGTGTTCATGAACAACCGGCCGGGCTGGGTCGACGCCGTGCAGCAGGGCGACGCCATCGTCGGCGGCTACAACTACGGCATGGGCTCGTCGCGGCCGGCGGCGCGCAGCCTGCGCAATTGCGGCGTCGGCTTCCTGCTCGCCGAGGCGCTCAACGGCCTGTTCTTCCGCAACTCGGTCAATTACGGGCTTTTGGCGTTCGAGTGCCCTGGAGTCTCGAAGGCATTCGAGGAGGGCGACCAGGCGGAGCTGTCGATCGAGCGCTGGGAGGCGCGCAACCCGCGCACCGGCCAGACCCTCGCGGTGACGCCGGTGCCCGACATGCTGCTGTCGATCATGCGCGGCGGCGGCGTGCTGCCGTTGCTCGAGCAGCAGGGTCTGATTCGGCGGAAGGCGTAACGGACGACAGAGGACAGACG
>JACQAI010000381.1 GCA_016195115.1 Pseudomonadota bacterium | reverse complement strand
GCGGTCACCGAGGTGCGCTCGGTGGCGACGCCACGCTGGGCCAGAGCGGCACGCACCGCATCGGCACGACGCAGCGACAGGCGCAGGTTGTAGCTCGCCGGGCCGGACAGGTCGGCGTGACCGACCAGCACGATCCGCGTGCTCACGTTGTTGCGCGCCTCGCCCGCAACCTGGTCGACGATGCGCAGGCCTTCCGGCGTGATGCGCGCGCTATCCCAGTCGAAGTAGATGATGAACTCGCGCTGGGCGACCGGCGGCGGCGGCGGCGGCGGCGGTGGCGGCGCTTGCACGATCAGCTGAGCGAGCAATGCCTCGAAATCGCCGCGGCAGGCGGCGATCTCGGCCTCCTGCCAACCTTCCTCGGTCTCCTCGATCCAGCAGTCGTATTTTGCCTGGGCCTTGGCCGCGACGTCGGGCAGTCGGGTGCGGCCGTTGCCGTCGAGCGCGGCGATCAAGCGCCCGCGCGCGTTGTCGAGCTCGGCACGCTGGCTTGGGGTCGAGCGCCAGTTGGCCGGGTTCTCGGGCAGCACGTTCTCGCCGCGTGCCGCTGCCAATCCCTTGGCCGCGAAGATGTAGGCGTTCGGCCAATCCTTGTCCTGGTCGGCGTCGAACAGGGTCAAGGAGCGATATTCCTGGGTCAGCGCCTGGGTGAACGGCGTGCCCGCCGTGGTCCGCGTGGTGCCCCGCAGGTTTTCGATGTCCCACGGTCCGCTGCAGGCGCCGAGCACGGCGACCACTGCGAACACGGCCAATGACTTGAGGTATCTCATCAACGGATCTCCTTTTCTGTTCCTTCAAACGCCTAACGGCGTCGTGCGCTGCGGTCGATTGATCCGCTTGGCCAATCCCGAGGGTCTGCTCCATCCCGTAGCGGTTCGGAGCCGCATGCTCCGGTCGCCCCGGGACCGTTCGGCCGCCCCGCGCGGTCCGGCGGCCGCCCACGGGCTGTCATTCCGAACCGTCTGGGTTGCCGAAAAACCGTTTTAATTCAACTCGTTACTCCCGATCTCTGGAAACTCGCGACGGCTGATCGGCTTTGATCAGTACCACGGACCTCGGAAAAGATTAAGCGTGGGCGACGGTACGCCCGCTCGTTCCGTCCTCGGTGTGGCCCGATCGCATCTCTCGGGCGATGCGGCGGTTCGACGGAATCAACAAATTCAAATAGTAATTGGTTCCACCGGGATGTGCGCACGGACGGCGCGGAAGGTCGCACGCGCAACGCCGCAATGGCCGTCCGCCACTTGCGCCGAAGTGCCTCGCTGACCTATAAAAAACGCGGCGAAGCGGGTGTAGCTCAATGGCAGAGCAGAAGCTTCCCAAGCTTACGACGAGGGTTCGATTCCCTTCACCCGCTCCAGCCGTCGATCGAACCAAAGCGGCCCGACTGCGACATCGCCCCACCTCTGTGACCCCGCGGGCACAGCTCCAGTTTATTCCAGGGCTCGTCGTCCGCTGGCCCGCCATCGGGTGAGCGTGCGCCGGTGATCGGCCGCGATCGAGCGCCGATGCCGGGCCCGTCGCCCGAGGCCCGCGCCATCCTCGCCTTCTGGTTCGGCACCGAAGACGACCCGGCATTCTGCACGCCGCGTACCGTGTGGTTCCGTGCCAACGCGGCGTTCGACCAGGCGGTCGACGCGCACTGTCAGGCGCTGCATCTCGACGCCGCCGCGGGCCGGCTCGACCACTGGGCGCAAACGCCGCTCGGCAGCCTCGCCCTCCTGATCCTGCTCGACCAGGTGCCGCGCAACCTGTTCCGCGGCACGCCACGCGCCTATGCGACCGACCGCCAAGCCCTCGCCCACGCGCGTACCGCGGTCGACGCCGGGTTCGATCGTCTGCTGCGACCGGTGCAACGCTGGTTCATCTATCTGCCGTTCGAGCATGCCGAGACGCTCGCCGATCAGATCCGCTCCGTGGCGCTGTTCGACGCCTTGAAGGACGACCCGGCGAGCGCGGCCGCGCTCGACTCGGTGCGGCGTCACCACGAGATCATCGCGCGGTTCGGCCGGTTTCCGCATCGCAACGCCATCCTCGGCCGGGCCTCAACGGCCGCAGAGGAAGCGTTTCTCAAGGAGCCGAATTCGAGCTTTTAGCGCGCGATTGGGTCAGATTGGATCATCCACCCGTCCCGTCATCCCGGCGAAAGCCGGGATCCAGGAGATCGGATACCGACACCGGACTCGTGATTCTGGATCCCGGCTTGCGCCGGGATGACGGTTTTGTTTTGCGATCGGGTCAACTCGAACGCATGGCGCTCTAGCGCGCGATCAGCAGACCCAGCATCAAGGCACCGACGACGATGCGATACCATGCGAACGGCGCGAAGCCGTGGCGGCCGACGAAACCGATCAAGGCGCGCACCACGACCAACGCCGAAAGAAACGCCACCACGAAGCCGATGGCGATCACCTGCAGGTCGTCGAAGCTGAGCAGCGCACGGTTCTTGTAGAGGTCGTAGCACGTCGCCGCAACCATGGTGGGGATGGCGAGGAAGAACGAGAACTCGGTCGCCGTGCGTCGATCGACCTTGAACAGCATGGCGCCCATGATCGTGGCGCCGGCGCGCGACACGCCCGGGATCATCGCGACCACCTGGGCACAACCGATCTTGAACGCGGTGAGCGCCGGCAGGGTGTCGACGTCGTGATGGATCGGGGCGGGGCGCACCCGCTCGATGACGAGGATCGCCAGGCCGCCGGCGATCAACGTCACCGAGACGACCCAGGGCGAGAACAGCACCGATTTGATGAAGCCGTGGGCCAACAGACCGACTACGGCGGCCGGCAGGAACGCCCATAGCAGGTTGAGGATGAAGCGGCGTGCCGCGGGGTCGACCGGCGCGCCGATCGCGACCGCGAACAGCTTGCGGATGTAGAGCACGCACACGGCGAGGATGGCGCCGAGCTGGATGACGATCTCGAATACCTGGCCGGGCGGGCCTTTGAAGCCAAGCAGGTCGTCCGCCAGAATCAGGTGGCCGGTCGACGACACCGGCAGGAACTCGGTCAGGCCTTCGACCAGGCCCAGCAGAATCGTATCGAACAGCGTGCTGAACGGCATGCCTCACCCGCGCGCAATCGGTCGCGGGCGGCTCTATAGCATCCCGCGCCGGACCGTCGGCGCAAAAAGCGACGGCGCGGCCAAGGCCGCGCCGTGCTTGCGCTCGAGAGGCGCGGGGTCAGCGCAGGGCGGGGGCGATCTGCTGGTCGAAGAACGCCAGGCGGTCCATCACGACCGGATCCTTGCAGCCCATCGACGAGATCACCATGCGCATCCAGCCGCGCGAGTCCTGGACCGTCGCCAGCATGCTGCCGGTCAGGTACTGGCTGCCCGACGCGCGCGCCGCCATCTCGGCGATCCGGGTCTCGCCCGGCACGCCGAACTGCCGGTTCTCGCAGATGATCGCCGCCTGGGTGGCTTCGTTGTAACGGGCCAAAATCTCCTTGGCGCGCGGCGAGTCGACCAGCGGCGCGGTCTGCGCCGCCGCCGGTCCCGGCGCGGTCCACAGGAACGCGGCGGCGAGCCCGGCGATGGCAACGGATGACAGGCTGCGCAACGTGAATGTCATGGCCCCTTCTCCCTTCGCGCCCGCGCCGCGCAAGACATTGCCGACCGGGCCTATCGGATGGATCGAATGCGGGGTAAACGCCTCGTGATCGGCCCGGGTTCCAGTCCGGCATCGGCATGCTAGCCGACAATTGACGGCCGCGCTCCGGCCGCCATGCTGACACGACACCGGGCTCAACCCGCACCGAAGGGGAGTTGCGATGCCTGATGCCTACCCTCGCGATCTGATCGGCTATGGCGCGCAGCCACCGCATCCGCGCTGGCCCAACGACGCCCGCATCGCGCTGTCACTGGTCCTCAACTACGAGGAGGGCGGCGAGAACTGCATCCTGCACGGCGACCCCGGCTCGGAGGTCTTCCTGCATGAGGTCGTTGGCCTGACGCCGCTGCAGGGCGAGCGCAATCTGACCGTCGAGTCGGTCTACGAATACGGCAGCCGCGCCGGGTTCTGGCGCCTGATGCGCCTGTTCGCCGAGCGCAACATCAAGATCACGGTCTATGCCGTGGCGATGGCGCTGGCGCGCCATCCCGAAGCGGCGCGCGCCATGGTCGCCGCCGGCCACGAGATCGCCAGCCACGCCTGGCGCTGGATCGACTACCAGACCATGCCGATCGACGAGGAGCGCGCACAGATGAAGCGCGCGATCGACGCCATCAGAGACGTCGCCGGCGAGCGGCCGCTCGGTTGGTACACCGGGCGCACCAGCGCGAACACGCGCGACCTCGTGGTCGAGGAGGGCGGCTTCCTCTACGACTCCGACGCCTACAACGACGACCTGCCCTAT
>JACQAI010000341.1 GCA_016195115.1 Pseudomonadota bacterium | reverse complement strand
TCGGTCGGATCGCCGTAGACCTCGGAGGTCGAGGCCTGGAAGATCTTGGCGCGCACGCGCTTGGCGAGGCCGAGCATGTTGATCGCGCCGTGCACCGAGGTCTTGGTCGTCTGCACCGGATCGAACTGGTAGTGGATCGGCGACGCCGGGCAGGCCAGGTTGTAGATCTCGTCGACCTCGATGTAGAGCGGGAACGTGACGTCGTGGCGCAGCACCTCGAAGTGCGGGTTGTCGATCAGCTTGACGATGTTGTCCTTGGTGCCGGTGAAATAGTTGTCGACGCACAACACGTCGTGGCCGAGCCCGAGCAGGCGCTCGCACAAATGGGAGCCGAGGAAGCCGGCTCCCCCGGTGACCAGGATGCGCTTGCGGGTCAGCATGGTGGGCAGCCTCGACTGGCGATCGGTCGCGCGGAGCGGCGACACCGCCCCTACCTAACATCGGTGCCGCGGCTTGGGTAGATGCGCGACGCCGGATTACCAAGAATACATCGCGCCTACAGGCCGACGTAACTCCGGTCGACCGCGCCGGCGGCGGTGACGAGGCGCACGCGCGCACCGGTGATCGCCAGCGCGGTCAAGCGGCCGGTCCCGAACGCGCCGGTGTCGATGCCGATACGGTTGGCCTTGAGCTCGGGCGCCGGCGCGATGCTATGGCCGTGGACGACCAGCGCGCCGAGCGGCTCGGTCGCGCGCAGGAACGGGCCGCGGATCCAGATCAGGTCGTGCGCGTCCTGACGGTCGAGCGCAATGCCGGGCCGGATCCCCGCATGAACAAAAAGATAATCGCCGACCGCATGGCGGGTCGCTAGAGTGTCGAGGAACCGTCGGTGGCGGGCCGGCAGGGCGCGCGCGAGCGCGTCCCTGAGGGCCTCGTAGCGAAACCGTTCCGGCCACCCCGGTCCGACCTCGACGCCATAGCTCGCCAGCGTCGCGGCGCCGCCATTGGCGAGCCAGGGCCCGCCCTCGTCCGGATCGGCGAGGAACCGCAGCATCAGGTCCTCATGGTTGCCCAACAGGGGCACCAAGGTGAAATCCTCGGCATGGAACCGGCTCAAGCGCTCGACCACCGCCGCGGACGCGGGCCCGCGATCGACGTAGTCGCCCAGGCAGATCAGCAGGTTGCGCGGGTTGGCGGCGCCGTCGGCCCGGATTGCCGCGAGCAGCGCCGCGAGCAGATCGTCGCGGCCGTGGATGTCGCCGATCGCGTAGACGCCCGTGCCGTCGGGACCGGCCGGGTAGCCCAACGTCCCCGGGGCCTCGACGACCTCGATGCGGATGGCTGGCGCGGCGCCCGTCATGACCCGGTTTTATAGCGGCGGAATCGGCCAGGTGCCATGCGCGACGACCCCGCAACTCCTGCCCCGCCGGCGGCCGCCGGCCGCGCGCGCACCCGTCCGATGCGCGGCATAAGGTCGGGCGGCGGCCATCTCGGCCGCGACAGCGACACCCTGGTGCGCGGCCTGTTGCGGGGCGCCGACGTGCTGGTGGTGGTGCTGAGCGCGATCGCCGCCTATTGGCTGCGCCACGACACCCTCGACATGCCGTTCTACTACCAGGCCGCGATCGTGCTCGGCGCGGTCCTGACCTTGAACTTCACCCAGCTCGCCGGGGTCTATCGCTTCCCTGTGCTCGAGCACGTGCCGACCCAGATCCTCTACGCGCTGGTCGCCTGGGCGGGCGTGCTGACGACCCTGCTCATCATGGCCTACTTTACGCGCACCTCGGAGTGGTTCAGCCGCGCCTGGGTGGCGCTGTGGCTGGGCCTGGCGGTCGCCGGCTTCGTCGCAATCCGGCTGGCCGCGCTGCTGCAGCTGTGGCGCCTCAGGCTGCGCGGCGAGCTCAGCACCCACATCGCGATCGTCGGCGCGCGCGAGCTCGGCCGCGCCGTGATCCGCCAGCTGCGCGCCGACCGCGTCGAGGACGTGCGCATCGTCGGCGTGTTCGACGACTTCGGCGCATTGCCCAGCGAGCTCGAAGGCTGCCCGGTGCGCGGCACCACGGACGATCTGATCGAGGTGGCGCGCCATGAGCGCATCGACGAGGTCATCCTCGCGATGGTCGACCGCTCCGAGGCGGAGATCGAGAAGGTCGTCGCCAAGCTCCGACCGCTGCCGCTCAACACCAAGCTGTGCGCCCACAGCCTGCGCCTCAACCTGCCGGTCCACGGCTTCACCTCGTTCGCCGGGCTGCCGCTGCTGCACGTGTTCGAGCGGCCGCTGAGCGGTTGGGGCGGCGTGTGGAAAACCCTCGAGGACCGCATTCTCGGCGCCATCATCCTGATCCTGATGCTGCCGCTGATGTGCGTGTGCGCGCTGATGATCAAGCTCGACAGCCCCGGCCCGGTGCTGTTCCGCCAGAAGCGCTACGGTTTCGCCAACAATGAGATCACGGTGTTCAAGTTTCGCACCATGGCGCACGAGCCGGCACCCGATCCGAGCGTGCCCCAGGCGCGGCGCAACGACCCGCGCATCACCCGGATCGGCGCCTTCCTGCGCAAGAGCAGCCTGGACGAGCTGCCCCAGCTGTTCAACGTGCTGCGCGGCGAGATGTCGTTGGTGGGCCCGCGGCCCCACGCCGTCGCCCACAACGAGCACTACGCCAAAGTCATCGATGGGTATCTGGGCCGACATCGGGTCAAGCCAGGCATCACGGGCTGGGCCCAGGTCAACGGTCTGCGCGGCGAGACCGAGACGCCGGAGAAGATGCGCATGCGCGTCCAGTACGATCTCTTCTACATCGACAACTGGTCGCTGCTGTTCGACCTCAAGATCCTGGTCATGACCAGTCTTTTGGGCTTCGTTCACCGCAACGCTTATTAAACAGTTATTTGGTAATCGATTCCGGGTAATATGGCTCAACAGCTGGGCTGAGGTCGGCCGGCAAGGGCTTGAACGTCAAGGGGATTCGGGGATGGCACTGGAGCAGCCCATACGCGCGCCGCGGACCATTGCGCCGACCGCGGCGGCGGTCGCGAACAAGCGCCCCGACGAGGTGCTGCCAGTCCAGGACGCCCAGTTGCTCGACTATCTCGACTGGGTCGACCGCCATCGCGCCGGCCGGCGCGCCGTCCATCTGCATTTGTCGCGCCTGCTCGCCCACAACCGCCGCGATCAGCACCTCCGGATCGCGGTCAGCACCTTCGAGGACCTGGTCAAGCAGTACGACGGCCAGATCTTCCTGCTGTCCAACGGCGACATCGTGTTCATCGCCAAGGGCGCCAGCGCCGCCGACATCGACGGCGCGGTGACGCGCGTGCGCTTCCTGTTCAGCGAGGATCCGCTGGCCCAGCAGGCCGGCAACGCCGACCAGTTCGCGACCTGGTACAACCTCGAGAGCCACTACAACGACTACTACTCGATCATCAAGCGGCTGGCCGCCGAGGCGGAGCGCAAGAAGCGCGCGGCCAAGGCGCCGGGCACCGCCGCCGACAGCGGCGGCGCCCGCAAGCGTCATCCGCTCGATCCGATCCTGCTCTCCAAGCTCGAGGACTTCCTGGCGCGCGCCGACATGTCGAACCTGATGCGCCGCCAGGCGATCTGCGCCATGACCCCGGGCGCGCAGCCCCAGGCGATGTTCCGCGAGCTGTTCATCTCGATCGGCGACCTCCAGGGCACCGTGATCCCGGACGTCGATCTGTTCGCCGATCCGTGGCTGTTCCAGCGCCTGACCCAGACGCTCGACCGCCGCATCCTGGCGCTGATGACACGCAACGACGACTCGACCTTGAGCTCGGCGTTCAGCCTCAACCTCAATGTCTCGACCATCCTCAGCCCCGAGTTCCTGGCGTTCGACAAGGCGTTCAAGTCGAGCTCGCGCGGCACGGTCGTGATCGAGATGCAGAAGATCGACATCTTCGCCGATCTCGGCGCCTTCTTCTTCGCGCGCGACTTCCTCAAGGAGCGCGGCTACAAGGTCTGCCTGGACGGCGTCAACTTCATGTCGTTCCCGTTCATCGACCGCGGCAAGCTCGGCGTCGACATGCTCAAGATCGTGTGGAGCCAGGACATGACCGCCGAGGCGCCGCCGCGCGGCGGGCCGACCATGAAGGAGCTGGTCGAGCAGACCGGCCGCGCCCGCGTGATCCTGTCGCGCATCGACAACGACAGCGCGGTGCGCTTCGGCCACTCGCTCGGCATCACGCTGTTCCAGGGCCGCCATCTCGACCAGCTGCTCGCCAACCGTACCTCGCCGGCGCGCTGACCGCTGCGCCCCCTCTCCCATCGGGAGAGGGTCGGGGTGAGGGAAAGCATCGCGAAGCGACGGATATCGCAAACTTGCCCCAGCGGTTCCCCCCACCCGCGCGCTGCGCGCGCCGCCCTCTGCGGTCGGGAGAGGGATTTGTGCCATGACGGCCGAGATCATCGATCAGCTGTGGGAGGTCTCGAAGCGGGCGTTTCAGGCCGGCAAGCCCGAGCTGGCGGACCAGATCAACAAGATCATTTTCGCCAACAACCCGGGCTTCAAGGTCTACGCCGAGCTGGCCAAGCTGCTCGAACGCACCGGCCAGTACAAATCCGCGGCCGATGCGCTCAGGCGCGCGATCAAGATCGACCCAGGGTCGTTCGACGCCTGGTACCAGCTCGGCTTCTACATGTACTACCACGCCGATCCCAAGGACGCGCTCGACTGCTTCGAGCAGGCCACCAAGCTCTTGCCGGGCAACGCCGACGCACGCATGGGCCTGGCGATGGCGCAGATGATCCTGGGCGACCTCAAGAACGGCCTGGCCAATTTCGAGGCGCGCTTCAAGGTCCTGGGCCAGCGCCAGAACCGCGCCTACGTGCTGGAGAACCAGCCGCGCTGGGACGGCAAGCCGACCGACAAGCGCGTCCTGATCTTCTGCGAGCAGGGCAATGGCGACGCCGTCCAGTTCGCGCGCTATCACCGCTTCGTGCGTGCCATCGCGCCCAACACCGTGGTCTGGTCGACGCCGCCGCTGATCGACCTGCTGCGCCGCCACGAGGCGATCTTCGAGGGCGGCAAGGACGGCAATCCGGTCGGCAGCTTCGACGTCTGGGTGCCCAACGTCAGCCTGCCGCTGGTGCTCAACATGGCGTCGTACGAGCAAGTGCCGCCGACCCCCTACCTCGCCGCCTCACCCGAACTGATTCAGCGCTGGGCGGCACGGCTCAAGCCGTCGCCGCGGCTCAAGATCGGCCTGGTCTGGCAGGGCAGCGCGACCAACTCGCGCGACCGCCATCGCTCGTTCCCGGCCGAGCGCTTCCGGCCGCTCGCCGAGCTGCCGGTCGATCTCTACAGCCTGCAGGTGCCGACCAAGAAGGATCAGGTCTACGGCTTCTGCGACAACATCGCGGCCGAGATCCAAAGCTTCGACGACACCGCGGCGATCATCGCCCAGCTCGACCTGGTGCTCAGCGTCGACACCGCGGTGGCCCACCTCGCCGGCGCGCTCGGCAAGCCGGTGTGGCTCCTGCTCAACCAGCACGGCGAGTGGCGCTGGTTGCGCGAACGCGACGACACGCCGTGGTACGCCTCGGCGCGCCTGTTCCGCCAGACCGAGTTCGACAACTGGACCGGCGTGCTCGCCCGCGTCTATGACGAGGTCGCGACCCTGGCGCGCCAACGCGTCGCCAAAGCCGCGTCGTAGCGACACGAAGTTCCCATAGTCCTCTTCCGCCGGGCCGCAGGCCCGGCATCCCATTGGGGGATGTGGGGATGGGAGGGGGTTGAGGGGAGACGCTCTTGAGACGTCAGTACCGGCGGTCGGGATCGATGAGTGCGCTTCGCGCGCCACCCCTCCATCTCCACTTCGTCCCCACATCCCCCAATAGGGCGCCGGGTCAGGCGCCCGGCTGAGCAGTACGGAAAGAACTCTGGGCGTTACGCGCGGGGGGCGTGCTTGGCGAGGATGCGTTGCAGGGTGCGGCGATGCATGCGCAGCCGCCGCGCGGTTTCCGAGACGTTGCGGTCGCACTGCTCGAAGACCCGCTGGATGTGCTCCCAGCGCACGCGCTCGGCCGACATCGGCAGCTCGGGCGGCGGCGGCAAGGCACTGTCGCGCGCCAGCAACGCCGCCTCGATGGCGTCGGCATCGGCCGGCTTCGGCAGGTAGTCGACCGCGCCCGCCTTGACCGCGGCGACCGCGGTGGCGATGGCGCCGTAGCCGGTCAGCATGACGATGCGCGTGTCGGCACGAGCGGCGCGCAGCGCCGCCACGACGTCGAGCCCGTTGCCGTCGCCGAGCCGCAGGTCGACCACCGCGTAGTCCGGCGCCGCGCCCTCGGCGGCCCGGATGCCGGCGCTCACCGAGTCCGCGGTGCGGACCTCGAAACCGCGCCGCTCCATCGCGCGCGCCAAGCGATTGAGCAGCGGGGCATCGTCATCGACGATCAAGAGCGTACGCATGCCCTCGGTCTTGACCGTCGGCGAGGTGTCGGTCTGGGTGATCATGGAGATGCCCCGAAAATGCTGCCGCGGACTTGCCAGTTCGAATTCTACGCCTCTATGTCGGATCTGCGCCAGCGAATGACAACCCGGGCGCCGCCGTCGTCGGCATTGCCGAAGTCGACGCGGGCGCCGGTGCGCGACAGCAGGGTCTGGGCGATGAACACGCCGAGCCCCATGTGGCCGGCGCTGCCGGTGCGGCTGGAGATGTAGGGCTCGCCGAGCCGCGCCATCACCGCCGGCGAGAAACCCGGCCCGTCGTCCTCGACCGTGACCAAGATGTCGCGGGCCGACCACGCGATGATCACGAGCACGCGCGTGTTGGCGAACTGCACCGCATTCTGGATCAGGTTCGCGAAGCCATGAAGCATGCCGGGCTGGCGCGCCACGTTGGGTTCGCGCGCGCCGCCCGACGGCTCGCGCACCAGCTCGATCGGCACCAAGGTCGCGCCCTGTTGGCCGATCACCTCCTCGACCAGCGCGGACAGCGGCGGCGTCAGGAACGGCGAGCCGGCGTCCTCCTCGCCTTCGCGCGCCTGCGACAGCTGGGCCAGGATGTCGCGGCAACGCGCACTCTGGCTCACCAGCAGATCGATGTCGGGGCGCAACGGGTCGTCCGCCGGCACGTCGTGCGCGAGCTCGCGGGCGACCACCGCGATGGTACCGAGCGGGCTGCCGAGCTCGTGCGCCACCGCCGCGGCGAGCGAGCCGAGCGACGACAGGCGCTGCTCGCGCGCCAGCGCGATCTGGGTCTCGGTCAGCGCCGCCTCCAGGCTGCGCGCCTCGGCGGCGACGCGCGAGACGTAGATGGCGATGAAGGCGGTCGCGAACGTCAGCGCGCTCCACAGCCCCCACAGATAGAGCGACGGCAGCACGAACCCGGACCGCGGCCACGGCAGCGGTTCATGGAACAGCCCAAGGAACGAGATCGCCAGGGCGACGAACAGGCTCAACAGGATGGTGCTGCGCAGCGACAGAATGGTCGCCGACACCGTGATCGGCGCCAGCATCAGGAGCGTGAACGGGTTCTGCAGCCCGCCGGTCAAATAGAGGAGCGCGCTCAGCTGGACGACATCATAGCCGAGCGAGAACGCCGCCTCGTGCTCGGGCAGCCAGGCCGCAGACGACCGCGTCAACAGCAAATAGAGATTGACCAGGATCGAGGCGACCAGCAGCGCCGTGCAGTCGGCCAGCGGCAGCTTGAGGTCGAGGAACTCGTGGACGACCAGGAGGGCGACGGCCTGGCCGACCACGGCGAACCAGCGGATGTACAGCAGGGTGCGCACCCGCACCGACCCCGGGGCCTGGCGGGGCTCGGCCCCGGTCGCCACCGGCGGATCGGCCGACGCGGTTCTCAGTTCGGCTACCATCCCTTTAGAATCGCCTATATGAACCGAATCATGGAAGCGGCGATCGAGGTTCAAGACCTGACCAAGCGCTACCCCGCCAAGCGCTCGGCCAAGGATGCGGGCGGCGGGTTGGCGGTCGACGCCATCAGCTTCACGGTGGCGCGCGGCTCGACCACGGCGCTGCTCGGCGGCAACGGCGCCGGTAAGACCACCACCCTATCGGTCCTGCTCGGTCTGCTGCTGCCGACCGCCGGCACCATCCGGGTCCTCGGCGAGGACATGCTGCGCCACCGCTACCGCGTCCTGTCGAGGATGAATTTCTCTTCGCCCTATGTCGAGGTGCCACGGCGTCTCACCGTCGAGCAGAACCTGCGGGTCTACGGCCGGCTCTACGGGGTGCGCGACGTCGGCGGGCGAATCCGAGAACTCGCGCACGACCTCGACATCGCCGACCTGCTCGCGCGTCAGACCGGCGAGCTGTCGGCCGGCCAGCGCACCCGCGTGGCGCTCGCCAAGGCGCTGATCAACCAGCCGGTCGTGCTGTTGCTCGATGAGCCCACCGCCTCGCTCGATCCCGACACCGGCGACTGGGTGCGCGGCTATCTCGAGCGCTACCGCGCGCGCTCGGGCGCGACCATCCTGCTGGCCTCGCACAACATGGCCGAGGTCGAGCGCCTGTGCGACATGGTCTTGATGCTGCGGCGCGGGCGGATCATCGACCGGGGCTCGCCCGCCGAGCTGCTCGCGCGTTACGGCCAGGATAATCTCGAGGAGGTCTTCCTCGACATCGCGCGCGACCGGCCGCGCCGCGCGGCGGCAGCCCAGTGACCGTGTTCGAGACTGCGTCCGGCGATACCGGCTTCTCGCCGCGCCGCGTCGGCGCCCTGATCCTGCGCTACCTCTACGTGCTGCGCAGCTCGTGGCCGCGCCTGCTCGAGCTCGCCTATTGGCCGGCGATGCAGGTCATCGTCTGGGGCTTCATCACCCAGTTCTTCATGACCAACAGCTCGTGGGTGGCGCAGGCGACCGGCGTGCTGCTCGGCGCCGTGCTGCTGTGGGACGTGCTGTTCCGCAGCCAGCTCGGGATCTCTGTGTCCTTCCTGGAGGAGATGTGGTCGCGCAACCTCGGCCACCTGTTCGTCAGCCCGCTGCGGCCCTACGAGTTCCTGATCGCGCTCGCCACCATGAGCCTGGTCCGCACCCTGATCGGCATGCTGCCGGCGGCGCTGCTCGCGATCCCGCTCTATCACTACTCGATCTTCGATCTCGGCCTGCCGCTCCTGATCCTGTGCTTCGGGCTGGGCGCCGAGGGCTTCGCCTGGGTCGCGGTGTTCGCGATCTCGCCGATCGCGGCGGTCTTCTACCCGGTCAGCGTGCTACCCGCGTGGCTGCAGGGCGTCGCCTACGCGCTGCCGCCCGCCCACGTGTTCGAAGGCATGCGGACCCTGATGGTCGAGCACGTGTTCCCGACCGATCATCTGCTCGCCGCCATCGGCCTGAATGCGCTCTATCTGGCCGTCGCGGGCGCCGTGTTCCTCGCCGCCTTCGCGCGCGCCCGCGTGCTCGGCAAGCTGCTACAGGTGGGTGAATGACCAACGATCGCCTCGCGCGTCAGATCGCCTTCGTGGTCGAAATCGACAAGCTCAAGGCGGTGCTGCGCCAGAACGTGCTGACCGACCGCTCGCGCCGCGAGAACAGCGCCGAGCACTCCTGGCATATCGCCCTGATGGCTGTGGTGCTGGCCGAGCACGCCGAGCCCGGGATCGATGTGCTGCGCGTGCTCAAGATGCTGCTGATCCACGACGTGGTCGAGATCGACGCCGGCGACACGTTCATTTACGACACCGCGGCGGCTGCCGACCAGGAGGCGCGCGAGCACGCCGCCGCCGAGCGGCTCTACGGCCTGCTGCCACCCGACGTCGCGGCCCAGCTCCGGCCGCTATGGGAGGAGTTCGAGGCCGGCGCGAGTGCCGATGCGCGCTTCGCCCGCGCGCTCGACCGCTTGGCGCCGGTGCTGCTCAACTATCACACCGAGGGCATGATGTGGCGCGCCAACGACATCAGCGGCGCCCAGGTGCTGGCGCGCAACCGCGTCATCGAGCGCGGTTCGCCGGCGCTGTGGCGCTACATCGAGCCCCTGATCCACGACGCCATCGCCAAGGGCTGGCTGAAACCCTAACCGAGCTGCTTGAGCATCAGGGCGAGCGCGGCGCCGACCGCGGCCGAGCGCACCGCGTCGCGGTCGCCGGCGAACTGGTGGCGCTCGACCAGGCTCGGCCGGCCCTGGCGCGCGCTGGCGACGTAGACCGTGCCGACGGGGTTCTTCTCGTTGCCGCCGCCCGGGCCGGCGTAGCCGGTGACCGCGACGGAGATCCCGGCGGTCGAATGCCTGAGCGCGCCCTCCGCAAGGCCCTGCGTCACCTCGGCGCTGACCGCGCCGTGGCCGCGCGACACCGCCTCGGGCACGCCCAAGCCGGTCGCCTTGGCGCTGTCGTGATAGAGCACGAAACCGCGCTCGAAGGTCTTCGAGGCGCCCGACACCGAGGTCAGGCAGGCCGAAACCAGGCCGGCGGTGCAGGTCTCGGCCGAGACGATGCGGAGGTTGGCGGCCTGGGCGGCGGCGAGCACCTGCGCCGCGAGTGCCAACTGGTCGGGGGCGAACAGGGCCATCCCTCAATCCTCCTCAGGCAAAGCGCAGCGCCTCGCCGGCGAGCTGCTTGGCCGCCTCGAGCGGATCGGGCGCGCCGTAGATCGCGCGGCCGATCACGGCGTAGAGGTTGCAGCCGGCGCCTTGCGAGAACGTCGCCGAGATGCTGCCGCCGAGCGCGCCGATGCCGGGCATGAACAGGCTCGGCCGCTCGAGCTTGCGCTTCAAGGCGTCGGCGTGGTGCTTGACCTTCTCGGGCTTGTTGGCCGGCACGATGAAGTGCTGGGCGCCGATCTCGATCGCCAGCGCGAAGATGCGGTCGAGCGCGTCGTCGGCGATGAAGCCGCCGCCGCTGACGTTGTAGTCGGGCAGCGGCAGGTCGCCGCCGACCAGCGGCACCAGTTGGTTCTTGAGCGCGTTGCCGACGAATTCCCGAACCGCGCGCGGCCCCGCGACCGGGAACAGGATCACGCCGTCGACCCCGGCGGCGCGGCAGGTCGCCGCGAACTTGGCCGCCATGTCGGGCACGTCGGGCCCGGCCTTCTGGTGGTCGTAGATCAGCGGCAAATCGGTGAGCGGGCGCAGCAGCTTGACGGCGCCCTCGAGCCCGAGCCGCAGGGTCGCGGTCAGCCCGACCTTGAAACCGACCACGCCGTCGACCCGGCCGGTCAGCTCGACGATACGGCGCATGTCGTCGAGCGAATCCATGTCGAGCGCCGGCAGGATGCCGTGGGTCGAGCGGAAGCGCGCCATCTGCGAATCAGTCCCCGGCTGCGCGCAGCCGGGCGATGTCGCGCTGCGCGCTCGGCTTGATGTCCTTGACGTCGAGGCTGATGTCGATCGCCCGGATGCTGTGGGTCAGGTCGCCGATCGAGATCACGTCGACGCCGGTCTCGGCGATCGCCACGATCGTGGTCTCGTTGATGCCGCCCGACGCCTCGGTGATCGCCCGGCCGTTGACCAGCGTGAGGGCGCGCCGCATGTCGTCGAGATCCATGTTGTCGAACATGATGACCTCGACACCGCAGTCGAGCGCCTCCTGCACCATCTCGAGGCTCTCGCACTCGACCTCGATCTTGAAGGTGTGCTGGGCGCGCGCGCGCAGGATCTCCATCGCCGGCTTGATGCCGCCGGCGATCTTGATGTGGTTGTCCTTGACCAGCACGCAATTGTGCAGGCTGAAGATGTGGTTGTTGGCGCCGCCGACGCGCACCGCGTACTTCTGCAGCATGCGGAGCCCCGGCCAGCCCTTGCGCGTGTCGGTCAGCCGCACCTTGGTGTGCTTGACGAGGTCGCAGTAGCGCCGCGTCTTGGTCGCGATCGCCGACATCTGCTGCAGCCAGTCGAGCGCGCAGCGCTCGATCATGAAGAAGGTCGAAGCCTTGGCCGTGATCTTGAGCAGCACGGTGCCGGGACCGATCGGATCGCCGTCCTTCAGCGGCTGCTCGATCACGGCGTCGGGATCGATCGTCTTCACGGTCTCGTCGGCGAGCAGCAGCCCGCACACGATGCCGCTGCCCTTGGCGTAGATCTGCCCGGTCTGGATCGGATCGTCGCCGACCAGGAAGCCGCCGGTGGTGTCGCCGGGTCCGACCTCCTCGCGCAGCGCCTGCTCGACGTAAGGCCGAATCATGAAACGGTTGAGCTGCACGGGTAGCCTCCGGGTTTAACCGAGCGTGTTGCGGAACGCCTTGCCGTTCTGCATCACCACGGGAATGCGCGCGCGGTTCTCAAGGATGCGGATGTCGGCCAGCGGATCGCCGTCGACGATCAGGATATCCGCCGCCTTGCCCGGCTCAAGCGTGCCGACGTCGCTGCGCTGCACGCACTCGGCGGCGCGCGCGGTCGCCGCAACCAGCGCTTGCATCGGCGTCATGCCGAGCCAGTCGACCATGAAGGCGAGCTCGACCAGGTTCTCGCCGACCAGCAGACGGTGCGACTGGTCGGTGCCGAACGCGACCTTGACGCCGCGCTTCACGGCCTCGCGCCACAGCGGGATCTGCGCCTGCATGCGCTGGTAGATCGCGGTCTCCTTGGTGTCCTCCTGGCCGAGCTGCTGAGCGCCCCACGAGGTGTCGGCCTTGCGCTTGCCGAGCGACAGCGGCACCAGCGCCAGGGTCGGCACCCACCAGGTGCCCTTCGCCAACATCCACGCGACGCACGCCTCGTCGATGAACCAGCCGTGCTCCAGCGAATGGCAGCCGGCGGCCAGCGCCGTGCGGATGCCGTCGATGCCCTCGGCGTGGACCGCCACGGGCTTGCGCTTGGCCGCCGCCTCAGTGACCGCGGTGGTGAGCTCCTCGACGGTGAACTGCGGCTCGTCCCAGCTGTCGGTGACCGAGGTGATGCCGCCGGTCGAGCAGATCTTGATCACGTCGGCGCCGGCCATCAGCATGTGGCGCACGGTGCGCCGCACCCCCTCGACGCCGTCGGCCACCGGATCGGGCAGCCAGGTGCGCTTGGGCACGCGCAAGCCCGCCGGCACCCAGCTGTCGCCGTGGCCGCCGGTCTGCGAGATCATGCCGACCGAGATCACGAGCTTCGGCCCCGCGATCGCGCCGTCCTGGATCGCCGCCTTGAAGCCAGCGTCGGCGCCGCCCATGTCGCGCGCCGTCGTGACGCCGCACGCCAAGGTCTCGCGCAGGATCACGGTCGAGCGCAGCACGTTGTAGGTCGGCGTGTTGAGCAGATGCTGGCGCATGTCGCGCGCCCGGTAGGTGGCGTGGATGTGGCAATCGACGATGCCGGGCAACACGGTGCGCCCGCCGGCATCGATGATGTCGGCGCCCTTGGGCAGGGCGACTGAGCGCGCGGGTCCGACCTTGGCGATGCGGCCGTCGTCGATCAGCACGATGCCGTCGGCGATCGGGTCGCCGCCGTTGCCGTCGATGATGCGCGCTTTGGTGATCGCCAGCATCCCGGCAGTGGACCCCACCGGCGCCGAAACTTCCAGCCCACTCTCTAGTCCCGTCACAGCCAGCCCCCGGGCTTGCGTCGTGCGGTCGGCACGATGGCCGGGTCGAGCCACGCTGCGCGCGGGGGAAGTCGCGTGCGGGCCTGCCGTCTCGGACGCCGGCGCTCACCGAGCCGGATGTGCTGTTCGCGACAAATGCTAAGCTTCGCCCCGAGCCGGAGAGTGGTTGCCATGGTCGAGCGGCTGCGGATCTTCATCTCGTCGCCCGGCGACGTCGCCGAGGAGCGCCGCCGCGCGGCGCTGGTGATCGGGCGCCTGCGCCGCGAGTTCCAGCGGTTCTTCGACCTCTCGGCGGTGCTCTGGGAATACGAGCCGATGCTCGCCTCCGGGCACTTCCAGGACAATATCGAGCGGCCGTCGGCAACCGACATCGTCGTCCTTATCCTGTGGTCGCGGCTCGGCACGCCGCTGCCGGCCGACCGCTACAAGGGCATCGATGGCCGGACGCCGGTGACCGGCACCGAGTGGGAATTCGAGGAGGCGCTGCAGGCCCACCGCGTGCGCGGTACGCCCGATCTGCTGGTTTACCGCAAGACCGTGCTCGAGGGCACGACGCGCCTGGACGATCCGGACGCCCAGCGGCGGCAGTGGGACGCGCTGCGGGCGTTCTGGACGCGCCACTTCGAGGCCGACGGCGAGTTCAAGGCGGCGTTCAACAACTTCGACGACATCGACGGCTTCGAGGCGACGCTCGAGGCGCACCTGCGCACGCTGCTGCGCGGTAAGATCGCGACGCGCGGCGCCGGCGGACAAGCCGCCGACATCGTCTGGCACCAAGGCTCGCCGTTCCGCGGCCTGTCGGCGTTCGAGGTCGAGCACTCGCCGGTGTTCTTCGGGCGCGCGCAGGCCGAGCGCGAGGTCACCGAGGCGCTGGTGTCGCGCGCGGCGGCCGGCTGCGCCTTCGTGCTGGTTCTGGGTGCCAGCGGCTCGGGCAAGTCGTCGCTGGTGCGCGCCGGCGTGCTGCCGGCCCTGATGGCGCCCGGCGTCGTCGATCGCACCGATCTGTGGCGCTATTGCATCTGGCGCCCCAGCGAGACCGCCGTCGACCTGTTCGACGGGCTGGCGGCGGCGCTGATCGGCCAGCGCGCGGCGCTGCCCGAATTGCCGGATGCCGGCGTCGCGGCCGCCGGCCTGGCCGAGCGGCTGCGCACCGGCACGGCGGCGCCGACGCTGCGCGACGGGCTCGCGGCGGCGGCCGCGAAGCTGCGGCGCCCGCGGGGCGCGCCGCCGGCTACGGCGCATCTGGTTCTGGTCGTCGACCAGCTCGAAGAGCTGTTCGCGTCGGGCGACGCGGCGGCGCGCGAGCGCCTGGCTGCGCTGCTCGAGCATCTGGCGCGCGGCGGCGTGTGGGTGCTGGCGACCATGCGGAGCGATTTCTATCACCGGCTCGCCGAGATTCCGCGCTTGCGCGATCTGGCCGCCGGCGCCGGCCAGTATCATCTCCTAGCGCCGCGCCCGGCGGAGCTGGAGCAGATGATCCGCCTGCCCGCCGCCGCGGCCGGCTTGCGCTTCGAGATCGACGAGGCGAGCGGCATCGGTCTCGACGCGATGCTGCTGGAGTCGGCGGCCAAGGATCCGAGTGCGCTGCCGCTGCTCGAGTTCGCGCTCGACGGGCTCTATCGCGCCGACGTCGAGACCGGCCGGGGCACCATGTTGACGCTCGCGACCTACCGATCCGCGGGCGGCCTCGAGGGCGCGATCTCGGCGCGCGCCGAGGCAGTGTGCGCGGCGTTGCCGGCGCCCGTGCTGGCCGCGCTGCCCAGCGTGCTGCGCGCGCTCGTCACGGCCACCCAGGGCGCGGACGGCGCCGTAACCGCGCGGCCGGCGAGCCTGTCGCTGTTCGCCGAGGGCAGCGCACAGCGGCGGCTGGTCGACGCCTTCGCGGCCGCCGACGCGCGGCTGCTGGTGAAGGCCGGCGACGCCGGCGGCACGCGCGTCCGGCTCGCCCACGAAGCGCTGCTCACGCATTGGGCACGCGCGCGCGATCAGATCGCCGCGGATCTCGGCGACCTCCAGGTGCGGGCGCGGCTCGAGCAGGCGGCGGCACTGTGGGAGCGCGCGGCCGACCCGGACAAGGACAGCCTGCTGCTGCAACCCGGCCTGCCGCTGGCCGAAGCGGAGAGCCTGGCGGCGCGGCGCCGCGACGATCTCGCCGGCGACCTGCTGGGGTTCGTCGAGGCGTCGCGGCGAGCGGCGACGGCACGCGAGCGACGGCGCATCCGCCGGCTGCAGATCACCGCCGGGGTGTTCGGCGTGGCGGCGCTGGTCGCGGCGACGTTGGGCTGGCTCGCCGTCGTCAACGAGCACAAGGCCGAGGCGCGGCGCATCGAGGCCGAGGGCAATCTCGAGATCGCCCAGAACCTCACCTATACGATGGCCGGCGACATGGCGGCGCGGATCGCCGCGGTCGACGACCTGGCGCGCGAGCAGCGCCGGCGCATCGTCGAGCGCAGCGAGCAGCTGTTCGCGATGCTGAGCCGCACCTCGGCCGGCACGCCGGCGCTGCGCCACGAGCAGGCGACCGCCCTGGTGGCCTTCGCCGACGCCTGGATGCTGCTCGGCGAGCCGGCAACCGCCGAGGCCCGCGCGAGCGACGCCCAGGCGATCCTGGCCGAGCTGACGGCGCAGAATCCCGACCAGCCCGAGTGGCAGCATACGCTCGCGTTGAGCTACGAGAAGCTCGGGGACGCCCAGCAGAACCTCGGCGATCTCGACGGCGCGCTGGCGGCGCATCAGGAGACCCTGCGCATCGCCCAGCTGCGCCTGGCGCAGGCCCCGGCGGATTACGAGCGCCAGCGCGACGCCATGCTGGCATACAGCCGGCTGGGGCTCGTCAAGCTGCAGCGCGACGGCGCGGTCGGCGCGGCAGCCGATCTGGGTGCGGCGCTCGGCCTCGCCGAGCGCCGCGCTGCCGATGGCGCCGATGCCGGCGCCCAGCGCGACCTGCAATGGCTGCGGGAACAGATGGCGCCGCTGCGCTGAGCCGGTAAATTCCGCTTAATTATTGACAACATTGGCTTTTTATGAGCGAATGGCGGCGCGGACATATCCCGCTTTGAGGCTCACTGAAAGGCGAGGCGTATGGCGAAATCGAAAAAGACGAAGCAGATGATTGTCTTGTCGGCCGGCGTCGCGGTTGGTTTGTCGGCCTCCGCGATCGTGCTGCTGCAGTCCCAGAGTTCCCCGACCGAGCGCCTGAAGATGATCCAGTCGGCCCTACGCGACGGCGCTGCGACCGCCCAGGTCAGCACCGACGCGCCGCTGATCCAGCTCGCGGCGAGAGACTTCTCCAAGTAGCCGGCAACCGGGCGTCCGCCTTCGCGATGGCCGCGCTTCCGTCGGTCACGCGCGGGCGGACCGCCTTGGTCGTTCTGCAACCGACCCCGTTCTGCAATATCGACTGTCGCTATTGCTACCTGCCTGACAGGAGCAACCGGGCGCGCATGTCGAGCGCCGTCGTGCGGGCGACGTTCGCCGCGCTGATCGACGACGGCCGGCTCGCCGAGACCGTCGAGGTGCTGTGGCATGCCGGCGAGCCGACCGCGCTGCCGATCAGCTACTACCGCGAGGCGATGGCGGCGATCGCGAGCCTGGACGCCGGCGCGACCACGCTCCACCACGTCTTTCAGACCAACGCGACCCTGCTCGACGACGCCTGGTGCGACTTCATCCGCGACGCCGGCATCGGCATCGGCGTCAGCATCGACGGCCCGCAGCCCATCCACGACGCCCATCGCCAACAGCGCAACGGCGGCGGGACCTTCGAGGCGGTCATGCGCGGCATCGCGCGGCTCAAGGCGCGCGCGATCGAGTTCTATTGCATCGCCGTCGTCACCGACGCGAGCGCTGACGCGCCCGACGCGCTGTTCGACTTCTTCGAGGCGCTGGCGCCCCGGCATGTCTGCTTCGTGCCGGAGCAGATCCAGGGCACCAACGTGACCAGCAGCCTGGACGCGGCCGACGCCAAAGCGCGGTTCACGCGGTTTCTCGTGCGCTACCTGGAGCGCATCGCCGCGACCGGCTCGGCGCAACGCATCCGCGAGATCGAGAGGATGGCGGGCCGCATCGTCAAGAGCGCCAAAGGCCCGGTGGGCAGCCAGCTGGTCGAGCCGTTCGAGATCGTGACCGTCGATCATCAGGGGCGCTTCTCCACCTTCTGTCCCGAGCTCGCGACCAGCCGACACCCTGTGCACGGCGACTTGGCGCTCGGCAACGTGCTGTCCGGCGGCATGGCGCAGGCGCGCAACAGCGCCAAGCTGCAGGCGCTCCACGCCGAGATCGCCGCGGGCGTCGCGCTGTGCCGCGACGGCTGCGCCTATTTCGACGTCTGCGGCGGCGGTGCGCCGAGCCTGAAACTGGCGGAGCATGGCCGGTTCGACGTCGCCGAGACGCAGGGTTGCCGGCTGCTCTATCAGGCCGTCGCGGATGCCGTCCTGCAGCGCCTCGCCGGCGACGTGGCCGCGGTGTCCCAAATCACGCAATGACGGCAGCGGGGGGCCCCTCCCCGGGGCATCGTCGGGCAGCCGCGATCTGCGGCGCGCTGTGGCTTGTCGCGGCGAGTATGCTCGACGGCCGGCCGGCGTCGGCACAGGACGATCTCTACCGCAAGACGCTGCAGGAATTCTCGCTCGAGCGTCAGCAGCAGAACGAGGCCATCCAGGTGCAGATCGCCAGCCTGCGCAGCGAGCTCGCGCAGGCGCCGCGCGACTCGCGACTGCCGGGCGTGGCCGCCACCGGCCGACAGCACGAGCTCACGAGCAAGCTGCGCGATCTCGAGCTGCAGCTCGATCGGGTGCGGACGCAGCTCAGCGATACCGAAGCCGCCTACGAGGAGCAGAAGCTGCTGGTCCGGGAGCTCGCGGCCGAGCTCAGCCGGGCGAAGAGCGACGTCGACCCTGAAACCTACCGGCGCGCCATCGCGGCGCTGGAGGCGGGCGACACCAACCTGGCGGAGAGCCTGCTCCAGCAGGTGCTCGAGAAGCGGCGCGAGCAGGTCAAGAGCGCGGCGACCGCGGCCTACCAGCTCGGCCGCATCAAGGAGGTCGACCGCCTCGACTTCCGCGCCGCGGCGGACCTGTACAAGGAAGCCGTGCGCTACGACCCGGAGAACCCGACCTATCTGATCGCGGCGGCAAAGAACGCCTATTTCCTCGGGCAGTTCAGCGAGGCCGAGCGGCTGTTCGAGGCCGCCGAGCAAACCACCGGCATTGCGCCGACCCAGCTCGCCCAGATCCTGATCGGGATCGCGGAGAGCTATCGGACGCGCGGCGAGTATGCCAAGGCGGAGGCAGCGTGCGCCAAGGCGCTGACCGTGCTCGGCCCGGCGGACGGCGACGCGGTCATGATGTCGACCGCGAACAAATATCTCGGGCTGATCTACTGGTTTCAGGGGCGCTACGCGGAGGCCGACGAGAAGCTCTCGACAGCGGTGCAGGCGCTCGCCGGCCGGGAGGACAAGGCCAGCCTGATCGCGCGCGCCAGCGCGCTGAACTCGCGCGCGGCGGTGATGGCGGAGATCGGCGACAGCGCGGTGGCTGAGCCGCTCTATCTGGAAGCCGTGGGTATCCGCAAGAAGCTGTTCCCGGCGGTCGATCGCGATCCGATGGCGGCGAGCTACCTGAACAACACCGGCCTACTCTATCGCTATACGCGCCGCTTCGACGAAGCCCACGCCCTGTTCCGCCAGGCGCGCGCCATCTTCGAGCGCGCCTATGGGCCGCGTCATCCGCGCGTCGCGACGGCGATCGCCAACGAGGCCGCGACCCTCTGCCTCGAGGGCGATCACGAGGCAGCGTGGCCGCTGGCGACGCAGGCGCTGGAGATGCGCGAGAAGATCTTCGGGCGCGCCAGCCCGGTGGTGTCCGAGTCGATCGTCGTGGTCGGCTACCTGCAGCGCATGCGGCGCGAGCCGCAGGCGGCGGAGGAGTCCTATCTGCGCGCCCTGGAGATCCGCAAGAAGCTGCCGAAGACCGCCTATCTGGATTACACCAAGACCCTGACGATGCTCGGCAACCTCTATCTTGAGTCCGGCCGGCCCAAGGACGCGATCGCGGTTCAGCAACACGCGATCGAGGTGCAGGAGCAGCTGCGCCTGCCGTCGTCGCCGTTCGTGTCGGCGGCGGTGAAGCACAGCCTGCTATCCTATGCTGCCGCGCTGGAGGCGGACGGCCAGGCCGCCCCGGCGCAGGAGGTCGAGCGCAAGGCGAAGGCGATGGCCGCGGGCCCGGTGACCGACTGTGCCCGCTGACGTCGAACGACCATGACGCGCCGGCGCCGCACCGACCAAGCCGCCGACAGGGGCAGAGGAATGCCGGAGCCTCCAGGATTCGGCCTTGCCGCGCTGCTCGACCCGGTTTCGCCGACCGTGTTCTTCCGCGACTACTGGGAGGAGAAGCCCCTGCTGGTGCGCCGGAACCGGCCGGACTATTACGCGCCGTTGCTCTCCACGGGACAGATCGAGCAGCTGATCACCGCGACGGATCTGCCGCCGTCGACGCTCACGGTCGCCAATGCCGACGTTCCCCTGAGCGCGAGCGACCTCGCGCGCGCCGACAGCACGCTCGACATCGTCAAGGTCCACCAGCTGTTCGCTGCCGGGGCGACGTTGGTGCTGCAGGAGGCGCATAAGTGGGTCGCACCCCTGGCCGCGCTGTGCCGCATCCTCGAGCGCGATATCAGCGCGCCGTTCCAGACCAATCTCTACATGACGCCGGCCGGCGGCCGCGGCTTCGAGACGCACTACGACACGCACGACGTGTTCGTCCTGCAGATCGAGGGCACCAAGGCTTGGACGATCTTCGACTCGCCGGTGCGCCTGCCGCTGCGCGGCCAGCCGTTCGATCCCGCGCTTCACCCGGTCGGCGCCGCAACCCTGTCATGCCAGCTGGAGCCGGGGGACTTTCTCTATATCCCGCGCGGCTACCTCCACCAGGCGCGATCCGGCGACGCGACGTCGCTGCACGCGACGCTCGGCGCGATCTGCTACCGCTGGGCCGACGTGCTGCTCGAGGTCATGGCCGAGGCCTGCCTGTCCGATCCGGCATTCCGCCGGGCGCTGCCGATCGGCCTGGCGCGCGCCGGATTCAAGCCGGACGCGGCGCGCAAGACCTTTGCCGGGCTGCTCGCGCGCCTGATCGACACGGCCACGCCCGACCGCGTGCTCGACCGGCTGGCCGACGAGTTCGTGCTCAGCCGGCGCGCGTTGCTGCCCGGCCAGCTCGAGCAGCTCGGGCATTTGCCGGCGTTGTCGGCAGCCGACGAGGTCGGGCCGCGTCCCGGCCTGATCTATCGGCTGCGCACCGACGGCGACATCGTGCGGTTGCGCTGCTACGGGCGGGAGACCCGCTTGCCGGTGGCGGCCGCGCAGGCGCTGCGCTTTGCGCTCGAGACCACGCGATACCAGATCGCGGATCTGCCGGGAAAGCTCGATCGGGCGGAAAAGCTCATGCTGGTCCGGCGCTTGATCGAAGAAGGCTTAGTGGTGCGGCACCCGCCCGATTGACGCCGGGGCGCCGTGCCAACCGCGGCGCTTCACGACGACCGCGGCGCGCCCCGGCCGCCCAGCGCGCTGTAGAGATCGTCGAGGTGGGCGGTCGCGAGTTCGACGACCGCCGGGACGCTGGCGTGCGCGGTGGCGTCGAGGTTGAAGATCCGGGGCGTCGAGTCTTTCGAATAGAAGCGCGCTTCCTGCGCCATCCGCTCGATGTCCGCTGGATCCGGGCACAGGCCGAGAAACGGTGCGACGGCGGTCCAGGCCGCATCGGGGAGATTGGCATAGTCGACCGTCAGAATCGGCGTTTCGCCGGCACCGTGCGCCCCCCGTAGGAGCGCGGCCAGCGCCTGGGCATAGAAGGCCGCCGGGTCGAGCGATGCGACGGCGTCGTGGGCAAGGTCGAAAAGCGCGGCGGTCTCGTCGGCGTCCGACCGACGCTGGCCCCACTCCGGCGGATCGGCCAGCAGCGACATTACCACCTCGGCCGGACGACGTTGCAGCCATACGATCCGAGCCGACGGAAAGGCACGGCGAAACAACCCGATCCGGCGGACGTTCCAGCTCGACAATTTCACGATCACGTGGCGCTCGTCGCCGTGGCGCCGCCGGCCAAGCGCCCGGATCAGCAGGCGCAGGAGCCGCGCCCGGGTCTCCTCGTCGATGGTTTCGGGATCCGCGAGCAGGACGTGGTTGACGAGCGCCGGCTCGGAAAGGACGACGCATCCCGGGACCTGGCGCAGCACGCGCGATAGCAGGGTCGAGCCGCACCGCGACAGGTGGAAGATGAGCCCGCTCGGGTCGAGCGAGGGCGCTTGGTCGAGGGCAACCAGCGCGTCGAGGTCGGTGCGCACCAGCACCGGCGGTGGGTTGCCGCCGGCCCAGCGCGACACGGTCTCGTCGAAGAACGGCTCGGTGAAGCGCAGGTCGCCGAAATCGCCCCACTCGATCCAGGGCGTCGGTGCGGAGAGATCGAGCGCCACCGGCGTCCAGCGGCTCAATTCGGCGGCGCTGATCGACGTCATGACGGTTCGTCAGCCCGGCACGGCGAAGCGCTTCGCCTGCTCGTCGTCGTCCCCATACCCTAGCATCGTGCGCTGCTTCGCGCGCGTCGGCGCGCTCGTCGCCGCGGCGGCGTTCCCGATCGGATCGCTGCCCTTGCCGTCGCTGATGCGCGTCTTGGTGATCGCCAGCATCCGGGAAGTGGACCCCAGTCCAGAGGAACTTTCCAGCCCACCGTTTACGTAGCCTCTACAACTGTCATTGCGGAGGAGCACAGCGACGAAGCAATGACAGCGAGGGATCGTCTAGTCGGCGATCTCCGCCGGCCATACCACCGTGAAGCGCTCGAAGACGGTCGCGATGGTGTCGTCGAACGCAAAACCCTCGCGCGCCGCCTGACGGGCGAAATAGCGACGGTGCGCGGCGAGCCACCAGGCGCGGCTCCGGTCCCCCTCGCCCTCGTCCCAAGCGAAGCGATCGTCGACCGCGGCGAGCGGCTGGATGGTGATCTCGGTGGTGCGCCAGATGCAGCGCGGCGCGCCCGCGCCATCGACCACGACCACCAGATCGCCGACCGCCGGCAGCGGCAACACACCGTCGGCGTAGTCGCGCGCCAGCGACGCGGTCGCGCGTTTGGTGCCAGCAACTACGAGATCGGCCAACTCGGTTGCCAACGCCGGGCCGTCGCCGAACGCCACGATCTGGTAGTCCGCGGCGACGCCGGACTGGCGCACGAACGCCTGCCAGAACGCCTCGGTCTGAGGGGTCTTGTCCGCCGCCGCCATCGCTTCAGTGCGTCGGGCCGCTGATTCCGGCTTCCGCGAAGGTCGCCATGCCGGTGTGGCAGGCGATCGCCGCCTTGAGCAGCGCGACAGCCAGGGTCGCGGCCGAGGCCTCGCCCAGCCGCATGTCGAGATCGAGCAGCGGGCGCTTGTCGAGCACCTCGAGCAACCGTTGGTGCCCGGGCTCAGTCGAACGGTGGGCGACCTGGCAATGATCGAGCGCGCGCCGGTCGATCGCGAACAGCACCGCGGCGGCGGCGGTGCAGGCGAAGCCGTCGAGCAACACCGGGGTGCGCGCCAACCGCGCCGCGATCACGCCGCCGGCGATCGCCGCCAGCTCGAGCCCGCCGACCGCCGCCAGCAGCTCGAAGGGATCGCGCGCCGTCGGCTTGTGGCGTGCCACGCCGGCCACGACCGCAGCGCGCTTGCGCTCGAGCGCCGCGCCGGCCACGCCGGTGCCGGGGCCGACCCAATCGGCGGCGTCGCCGCCGAACAGGGCGCAGCACAGCGCCGCCGCGGAGGTGGTATTGCCGATGCCCATCTCGCCCAGGCACAGCACGTCGAGGCCGCGCTCGACCGCCATCATGCCGTAGGCCATGGCGCGCGCGCAGTCCTGGTGGCTCATCGCCGGCGCCTCGGTGAAATCGCGCGTCGGATTGTCGAGATCGAGCTCGTAGACGCGCAGGTCGGCGTCGACCGCCTGGCACAGCTGGTTCACCGCGGCGCCGCCGGAGACGAAGTTCTCGACCATTTGCGCGGTGACCGATGCTGGGTAGGCCGAGACACCCCGCGCGGCAACCCCGTGATTGCCGGCGAACACCGCGGTGCGCGGATGATTGAGGGTCGGTGGATGACGGCCCTGCCACGTTGCCAGCCACTCGGTCAGGCTCTCGAGCCGGCCGAGCGCGCCCGCCGGTTTGGTCAACGTCCCTTCGCGCGCGATGCACGCCGTGCGCGCCTCGAGATCGGGCCCGGGCAACTCGCGCATCAGCATGCGCATCTCGTCGAGGCTCGCCATGGGCGCCGCCGTCGACGCGCGCGCGGAGGGATCCGGATCGGCCATGCTTGCCCGCTGTCGGGTTCACCCAGCTATAGACCGGGGCACCGGTCGGTAACAAGCCGGCAAGACCTGTCTGCTAGACTTGACCTCGACCAAGCGCATCAAGATGCCCGATACCACCCCGTCCTATCCCGAGACCGCGGCCGAGCCGCTCGATACGCCGTCGAGCTGGCGCGACGATCTGATCGCCGCGACCGCGTTCCTGACGCGCCTGCCGGTGGGCAATTGGGTCGCCGTCCCCGCCGGCCTGACCCGCGCGCTGCGCGCCTTTCCACTGGTCGGCGGACTGATCGGCCTGGCCGGCGCCTTGGTCTACTGGCTCGCCACGGTGTTCGGGCTGGCGCCCTTGGCGGCGGCCCTGCTGGCGATCGGCGCCACCGTTTGGCTGACCGGCGCCCTGCACGAGGATGGGCTTGCCGATTGCGCCGACGGCTTCGGCGGGGGTCGCAATCGCGAGGCCAAGCTGGCGATCATGCGCGACAGCCGCATCGGCAGCTACGGCGTGCTCGCGCTCGCGATCAGCGTCGGCCTGCGCGCCGCGGCGCTCGCCGACCTGCCCCCGGCCGACGCCGTTGCCGCCCTGGTCGCGGCCCACGCGGCGTCGCGCGCCGCCATGCCGCTGCTGCTGGCGCTGCTCGAGCCGGCGCGCAGCGACGGACTGGCCGCCTCGCTGGGCCGGCCGAGCGACATGGTGCTGGCCCAGGCCGTGATCCTCGGCGTGCTGCTGTGCGCCCTGGTAACCGGGCCGTTCGCCGGCATCGTCGCGCTGTCGTTCGCCGCCCTGGTGCTGGCCGGGCTCGAGACCCTGGCGCGCCGCCAGATCGGCGGCTACACCGGCGACGTGCTCGGTGCCGCCCAGCAGGTCACCGAAGTCGCGATCCTCTTGGCCCTGTCGGCGCTCTGGTAGGCGCGGCAGCCGCAGGCGCGAGCGCCCGCTCGACGCGGCGACCGCAGGCGCGAGCGCCTTCTTAGCGCATGCTGCGCGGCCGGCCGATCAGCGGGCGCACCTCGAGGGCTTCCTGGTCGAGCGTGGTGTCGCCCGCCGCCTCGATCCCGGCGGCCACGGCGGCGATGTCGATGCGTTCGAGCCCGCCGGCGGGCACGCCGAAGCCGATGTCGAACACGCCGAGGCGGGACAGCGCCTGGAAGTCGGGCGCGCCGCCGACCTTGCCCGCGGGCGCGAGGCGGGTGAAGTCCGTGATCGCGACCGCGCCGACGATCGGCACGTAGTTCGGCCGCGTCGCCAGCGGCAGATAGATCGAGTGGTATTGGAAGCGCTCGGTGCCGCCGACCACGACGCCGCGCACCGTATAGCCGCCGCACGGATGATCGGCGATCGCGCCATAGAAGCGCGAGTAGAGCGCGCGCTGGTCAGCGCGATACTTGTCGAAGAAATTGACCCCGGTGACGTTGCTGCCGAGCACGTAGTCGATGTGGGCGCCGGACAGGCGTACCACGATTGAGTGCGGCGCCAGCCACTCGGCGAAGAATTCCCAGCCGAGCAGGTCCTTGAGCTGCTCGAGGCCGACGTCCTCGCGGCGCGGCACGCCGCCGACCGCGACGCGCACGCGCTCGTAAGCCATCAACAGGCAGGCGATCGCGTTGCGGGCGTTCGCGGGGATCTCGTTTTGCAGGGGCGCCTCGTGCGGTCGGCCGTGCGCTCGGACGCTCAGTCTAGGACCGTCGCGTGCGCTTTCCATCCGGAATACGATCCTAGCGCTACAAGGCGCCGAGCGCTTACCTGCCACGCTCGCCTTTTCTTTGACAGCGCCCCTACCGCGCGGCGGTCCATCCCTGTTTCGGTGCCCCACCATCCATGCTAGCGTCCGGCCCGCGACGAGACAGGGAAGTCCGGTGCGGTAAAAACCAATGCCGGCGCTGCCCCCGCAACTGTAAGTGGCGAGGATCTGCCGTGAGCCACTGACCCTCCTCAGGGTTGGGAAGGACGGCCGATCCGATGACCCCGAGCCAGGAGACCTCCTCGTCGCACGGTGGAGCAACGGCGTCCTCGGGCGGAGGATAGCGGCAATGGTGATTGATTCGGCGGCCGCGACGCATGCGGTCGCGTCCCTCAAGCCCCTGACCCTGGTCGTGGGTGGCGCGCGCTCGGGCAAGAGCGCCTACGCCGAGGCCCTGATCGTGCCCGGCAACGGCACGAGCGGCCTCTATCTTGCCACCGCCGAGCCAGGCGACGCCGAGATGGGCGAGCGCATCGCCCACCATCGCGCACGGCGCGGTGCACGCTGGACCACCGTCGAGGAGCCGCTCGAGCTGGCGAGCGCGCTCGAGCGCCAAGCCCGCGCCGACCGCCCGATCCTGGTCGACTGCCTGACCCTGTGGCTCAGCAACCTGATGCACGCCGGGCGGGACGCCGGGGCCGCGACCGGCGCGCTGCTCGAGAGCCTGCCCCACTTGGCCGGCCCGGTCGTGTTCGTCGCCAACGAGGTCGGCCTCGGCATCGTGCCGGACAACGCGCTGGCGCGCCGCTTCCGCGACGAGGCCGGCCGGCTCAACCAGGCAGTCGCGGCGGCCTGCCAGCACGTCGTGCTGGTCGCCGCCGGCCTGCCCCTGATCCTCAAGCCGGGTCGCTGAGCGATGGCGCGCAAGATTCCTGCGACCGTGATCACCGGCTTTCTCGGCGCCGGCAAGACCAGCCTGATCCGCCGCCTGATCGAGCAGGCGGGCGGCCGGCGGCTCGGCTTCATCATCAACGAGTTCGGCGATCTCGGCATCGACCGCGGCATCATCGAGGGCTGCGGCCTGGCAGCGTGCGACGCCGACGCGATCAAGGAGCTCGCCAACGGTTGCATCTGCTGCACCGTCGCCGACGACTTCCTGCCGACCATGGAGGCGTTGCTCGATCGTCCGGCGCCGCCCGAGCACATCATCATCGAGACCTCCGGCCTGGCGCTGCCCAAGCCGCTGGTCCAGGCGTTCAACTGGCCGACCATGAAGGCGCGCGTCACGGTCGACGGCGTGGTCGCGGTGGTCGACGGCGCCGCGGTCGGGGCTGGGCGCTTCGCCGACGATCCGGCGGCGATCGCCGCACAGCGCGCCGCCGATCCGTCGCTCGATCACGACAATCCGCTCGCCGAGGTGTTCGACGATCAGCTGGCCTGCGCCGATCTGGTCGTGGTGAACAAGATGGACCTGGTCGCCGCGGCCGACCGCCCGGCGCTGCTCGCCGCGATCGGCGCGCGTCTGCGACCGTCGGTCAAGCAGGTCGCGACCCAGGACGGCCGACTGCCGCTCGCGGTCGCGCTCGGGCTCGGTGCTGCCGCCGAGGACGATCTGGCAGCGCGCCCGTCGCACCACGAGATCGACGGCGAGCACGATCACGACGATTTCGACTCGTTCGTGCTGCGCTTCGGCGGCGTCGCCGACCCCGATCAGCTGACCGAGCGCCTGGGCGCGCTGGTTGTCGCGCACGACATCCTGCGCATCAAGGGCTTCGTCGCGGTCGACGGCGCCGAGCGGCGCTGCGTCATCCAGGGTGTCGGCGCGCGTTTCGAGCGCTATTTCGATCGCGCTTGGCGGACCGACGAGCCGCGCGACAGCGCCCTGGTCGTGATCGGCCTCAAGGGCCTCGACCAGACGGCGATCCGCCGCGCCATGGCGACCTGACGGATGCACCTGCTCGCTGCCGCGGCGGCGCCGCGCGACGACACGGTCGCGATCGACCTGGCGCAGCAGCCGGCCGACATCGTCATGCTGTCGGCCGCCGACAGCGACCTCGCTTGCCTGGTCGCGGCACGGCGCCGGCTGCCGGCAGACTTTCCCAGCCTCGCGCTCGCCAACCTGCTGCGACTCGGCCATCCGATGTCGATCGATCTCTACGACGACGCGGTGCTGCGCCACGCCAAGCTCGTGATCGTGCGGCTGCTCGGCGGCATCCCGTACTGGCCGTACGGCGTCGAGCGCCTCACCGCGCGGGCACGCGCCGGCGAACTCCACCTCGCGCTGCTGCCCGGCGACGCCCGCCCCGATCCAGACCTGGCCGCCGCGTCGTCGCTGCCCGGCGAGACCCTGACGCGCCTCGGCAGTTATGCGCTGGAGGGCGGCATCGACAACGCCGAGCAGTTGCTGCGCTACGCCGCGAACCTGATCGGCGGCGCGCTACCGTGGCGCGAACCGGCGGCGCTGCCGCGCGCCGGCATGTGGGCGGCGACACTAACCGGGGGACCGCCCGATCGTCCGACCGTACCGATCGTGTTCTATCGCGCGCTGCTGCAGGCCGGAAACACCGAGCCGATCGAGGCGCTGGCCGACGCGCTGCGGGCACGCGGGCTGGCGCCGCTGCCCGTGTTCGTGTCGAGCCTGAAGGAGCCGGAGGCCGCGGCGCTGATCGGCGACGTGATCGCGCGCACCGCCCCGGCCGTGATTCTCAACACGACCGGCTTCGCGATCGGCCGCTTCGGCGCCAGCGGCGACGATCTGCTGAGCCTCGCCGACTGTCCGGTGCTGCAGGTCGTGCTGGCAGGCGGCGATCGCGCGAGCTGGGTCGACGGCACGCGCGGGCTGGCGCCGCGCGACATCGCCATGCAGGTGGCGCTGCCCGAGGTCGACGGCCGCATTCTCGCGCGCGCGGTCTCGTTCAAGCGTCAGGCCGAACGCGATCCGCTGACCCAGGCCGACCTGGCGCGGCATCAACCGGAGCCGTCGCGCGTCGGCTTTGTCGCCGACCTGGCCCACGCCTGGGCCGGCTTGCGCACCACGCCGCCGCCGGCGCGCCGCGTCGGCCTGATCCTCGCCAACTATCCCAACCGCGACGGCCGCATCGGCAACGGCGTCGGGCTCGACACGCCGGAATCGGCCGCGCGCTTGCTGGCGGCGCTCGCCGCCGCCGGCTACGCCGCGCCCGACGCGCCGCCGGACGGCGCCGCGTTGATGGCGCGGTTGCTGGCGGGGCCGACGAATGCGCGCCGCCTCGCCGCGCGCAGCACCGACGTCGCTTGGCCGCTTGCCGACTACAAGAGCTTCTTCGCCACCCTCCCATCCACTGTGCGGAACGCGGTCGAGGCGCGCTGGGGCGCGCCCGAGCGCGATCCCTTCGTGGTTGACGGCGGCTTCGCGATGCCCGGATTCGTCGCCGGCAACCTCGCCGTGCTGATCCAGCCGGCGCGCGGCTACAACGTCGATCCGCAGGCGAGCTACCACGACCCCGACCTGGTGCCGCCGCACTTCTATTTCGCGTGCTATGGCTGGCTGCGTCGCGGCTTCGGCGCGCACGCGGTGATCCATCTCGGCAAGCACGGCAATCTCGAGTGGCTGCCCGGCAAGGCGCTGGCGCTGAGCGAGGACTGCTACCCCGAGGCGGCGCTCGGGCCACTGCCCCACCTCTATCCCTTCATCGTCAACGATCCAGGCGAAGGCACCCAGGCCAAGCGGCGCACGAGCGCGGTGATCATCGACCACCTGACGCCGACGCTGACGCGCGCCGAGAGCTACGGGCCGCTGCGCGACCTCGAGCGGCTGGTTGACGAGTACTACGAAGCATCCGCGCTCGATCCGCGGCGCCTGCCGCATCTCTCCAAGGCGATCCTGGAGCAGGCCGCGACGGCCGGCCTCGCCGAGGACTGCGGCATCCGGACCGACGATGCGGTGCCGGCCGCGCTGACCAAGCTCGACGGCTTCCTGTGCGACCTCAAGGAGCTGCAGATCCGCGACGGCCTGCATGTGTTCGGCAGCACGCCCGAGGGCGGCCTGCTGACCGACCTGCTGGTCGCGCTGGTGCGCACGCCGCGCGGCAACGGCGCCGGCGACGAGTCGCTGCTGCGCGCGCTCGCGCGCGACCTCGACCTTGGCTTCGATCCGCTCGCCACCGATTTCGCCGCGCCCTGGACCGGGCCGCGGCCGGCGTGTCTCGCCGCCGGCGATCCCTGGCGCAGCTGCGGCGACACCGTCGAGCGCCTGGAGGGCCTGGCGGCGCGGCTGATCGCCGGAACGGTCGCGGTCGACCCGGCATGGCACGCGACGCGCGCCGTGCTCGCGATGGTCGACGCGCGGCTGCGGCCCGCGGTCGAGGCATGCGGTCCCGCCGAGCACGCCAACCTGCTGCGCGGCCTCGACGGCCGGTTCGTCGCTCCGGGGCCGTCCGGCGCGCCGACGCGCGGCCGCCCCGACGTGCTGCCGACCGGGCGCAACTTCTACTCGGTCGACACCCGCGCGCTGCCAACCGCGGCGGCCTGGCACCTCGGCTTCCGCTCGGCGCAGCTCCTGGTCGAGCGCTACGCCCAGGAGCACGGGCGGTGGCCGCGTCATCTGGCGCTGTCGACCTGGGGCACCTCGACCATGCGGACCGGCGGCGACGACGTCGCGCAGGCGCTGGCCCTGATGGGCGTGCGCCCGACCTGGGACGGCGCGTCGCAACGCGTCAGCGGCTTCGAGATTCTGCCCGCGGCCCTGCTCGACCGGCCGCGCGTCGACGTCACGCTGCGCGTCTCGGGCTTCTTCCGCGACGCCTTCCCGGGACTGATCGACCTGGTCGATCGCGCCGCGCGCGCGGTCGCCGCGCTCGACGAGCCGGTTGAGATCAATCCTCAGGCCGCCCGCGTCGCCGCCGCGACGTCGGCGCTGGTCGGCCACGGCTTGGCGCCAGCGCGCGCCCGGCGACTGGCGTCGTTCCGCGTCTTCGGTTCGCAGCCGGGCGCCTATGGCGCCGGGCTGCAGGCCTTGATCGACGAGGGCGGCTGGGGCGACGCGCGCGACCTCGCCGAGGCTTATCTGGTGTGGGGCTGCTACGCCTACGGCAGCGACGGCGACGGCGGCAGCGCCGAGGGGCTGGCGGCGCGCGATCGCTTCGAAAGCCTGCTCGGCACGGTCGACGCGGTGGTCCACAACCAGGACAACCGCGAGCACGACCTGCTCGACAGCGACGACTACTACCAGTTCGAGGGCGGGCTCGCGGCGGCGGTGACGGCGCTCAGCGGCAGCCGTCCGCCGGTCTACCACAACGACCATTCGCGGCCCGAGCAGCCGCGCATCCGGCGGCTCGAGGAGGAGATCGCGCGGGTCGTGCGCGCCCGCGCCGTCAATCCGAAATGGCTCGCCGGGGTGCGCCGGCACGGCTACAAGGGCGCGGCCGAGATCGCTGCGACGGTCGACTACCTGTTCGCCTTCGCGGCCACCACGGGAGCGGTGCGCGACCATCATTTCGACGCAATCTATCAGGCCTATGTCGAGGATCCGGCGGTCGCCGGGTTCATCGCCGCGGCCAATCCGGCGGCGCTCGCCGAGCTCGCCGCGCGGCTCGACGAGGCGATCCGGCGCGGCCTGTGGCGGCCACGCTCGAACCAGGCCGGCGAGCGCCTGACGCGACTGATCGCGGGGGAAGCGGCGTGAGCGCCAACGACGAACCCGACGAAGCCGAGCTCGATCGGCGTCACGCCGAGAAGATGGCCAAGCGCAAGGCCGTGCGCACCCGCATGCTCGCCACCAAGACCGAGGAGCGCGGGCTCCTGATCGTCCACACCGGGCTCGGCAAGGGCAAGTCGACCGCGGCCTTCGGGCTGGCGC
>JACQAI010000340.1 GCA_016195115.1 Pseudomonadota bacterium | reverse complement strand
GTGCTCGCCGAGACCGTCCAGCCGACCGTGCGCGCCATGGCGGCCGCCGGCACGCCGTTCAAAGGCGTGCTGCTCGCCGGCCTGATGATCGGCGCCACCGGTCCCAAGCTGATCGAGTTCAACGCCCGCTTCGGCGATCCCGAGTGCCAGGTGCTGGTGACGCGGCTCAAGTCCGATCTGCTGCCGGCGCTGCTGGCGGTGCGCGACGGCGCGCTCGACCGCTTCGACCTGCGCTGGTCGGACCAACCGGCGATCACCGTCGTGATGGCCGCGCGCGGCTATCCGGATGCCTACCAGAAGGGCACGCCGATCCGCGGCCTCGAGCAGGCCGCCGCGGTCGAGGGCGTGACGATCTTCCACGCCGGCACCAAACGCATGGCTGACCAGCTGGTCAGCGACGGCGGCCGGGTCTTGAACGTGACCGCGATTGGCGCCAGCTTGGGTGACGCGCGCGCGCGCGCCTATCGCGCGGTCGACCTGATCGACTGGCCCGACGGCTTCTGCCGCCGGGACATCGGCTGGCGGGCGCTGCCCCCCAAGGAATAGCCAAGCATGCCGCCGCTCGACCAGACCGCCGCCCCGACCATCGCTCCGGCCAGCGCTCCGGCGCTCGACTTCCCGTGGGCCGAGCCGCCGGCGCCCGCCACCACGATCGAGGTCGCGCCCGGCGTGCGCTGGGTCCGCATGCCCCTGCCGTTCCGCCTCAACCACATCAACCTGTGGCTGCTCGCCGACGGCGATCACACCGTCGTGGTCGATTGCGGCTACGGCTTGAGCGAGACCCGCGACCATTGGCGCACCATCCTGGCCGAGCGGCCGCCGACGCGCGTGCTGGTGACCCACTTCCATCCCGACCACATGGGCAACGCCGGCTGGCTCAGCGAGACCTACGGCGCCGAGGTCGCGACCACCGAGTCGGAATGGCTGTGGGCGCATTACGCGCGCTACGGCGATCCGGTCACCGAGCTCGACGAGCGCCTCGCGTTCTATCGCGCGCACGGCCTCGACGCGACGCGCCTGGACGCGCTGCGCAACCGCGGCAACTGGTATCCGCAAGGCGTGCCGACCTTGCCGCGCCATTACCGGCGGCTGCGCGACGGCGACATCGAGATGATCGGCGGCCGGCGCTGGCGCGTCGTGATCGGCCGCGGCCACGCGCCCGAGCACGCCATGCTGCACTGCGCCGAGCTCGACGTGCTGATCGCCGGCGACCAGGTGCTGCCCAAGATCACGCCCAACGTCTCGGTCCAGCATCCCGAGCCGCTGGCCAACCCCTTGAAGCTGTTCCTCCAGTCATTGGAACGCCTGCGCAACCTGCCCGACGACACCCTGGTGCTGCCGTCGCACGGCCTGCCGTTCCGCGGCCTCAAGGCGCGGCTCGACGCCATGTCCGACCATCACGACGACCGCCTGGCCGAGGTGATGGACGCGTGCGCCCGGCCGTGCACCGCGATCGACATCGTCCGCGTGATGTTCCGGCCCGACCTCGACATCCACCAGCTCGGCTTCGCGCTCGGCGAGGCGCTCGCGCACATCCGCCTGCTCGAAGCCGACGGCCGCCTGACCCGCGCCACCGACCCCGACGGCGTCATCCGGTTCCTGCGCGCGGCCTGACCGCCCGTGTCGGCGCACGGGTTCTGTCGCCACATCGTTCTCTGGTCCTTGCTCGTCACCGCCTGTCAAATATCGGTCTCGCTTCCACCCAATGCTCCTCAGGCGGCCGCGGCCGGGCTGTTGGCCTTCCTGAAGAATAACCAGTTCCCTACCGAACCAACCTGCGTCGGGCTCCTGACAATCGGAGCGCAGAGACAGTCAGGATCGGTTGGCGATTTCCCGGCGGAGCTGATGAGCGATGCGCTGTCGGTTCACGCGGAATTGCGCCCGTTCTCCACCTGCCGAGAGGACAATTCCCGCCGTAAGGCTCTCTCGTTGGTGTGCGGAGCGGTTCCGTCTGGCTCAAACCTGAGCCGCGTTAGCTCCCCGCCGAACACCGCTCAAGTCCTTTGCTGGCTTCGGACGAGTGGGCACATCGGGGGTGCTGCTCAAGGATACTTCGTGAAGCGCGCCGCCAACGGCACCATCGAAGCCGAGTCCAACGGCCTCTCGGTAGTTGCCGACTAGAGCGCGATGCGTCCGAGTTGAACCGATCCCCAAAACAAAACCGTCATCCCGGCGAAAGCCGGGATCCAGAATCACAATCCCGGTATTGGTGTCTGGTCCCCTGGATCCCGGCTTTCGCCGGGATGACGGGAAGGGTGGACGATTCAATCTGACGCCATCACGCTCTAGTTGCATCCTGTCGCGCTACCGGCGGGCTTTGAAAAATTCCTGCAGCAATTCGGCGGCTTCTTGCTCGCGGATGCCGCCGTAGATCTCCGGGCGGTGGTGGCAGGTCGGCTGGTCGAAGAGGCGCGGGCCGTGCTCGACGCCGCCGCCCTTGGGGTCGTAGGCGGCGAAATAGAGCCGGCGCACCCGGTAGAGCGCGATCGCGGCGGCGCACATCGGGCACGGCTCGAGGGTGACGTAGAG
>JACQAI010000339.1 GCA_016195115.1 Pseudomonadota bacterium | reverse complement strand
TCGACCACGGCGCGCGGCACCGCGCGCACCACCGCGCCGATGGTCGTTTCTTCGTTCAGGACCGGGATGACGAGCGCGACCCGCGGCCGCTTCAACGACGCCGTCACAGGCTCCAGCGCAGGCCGCAATTGGCGCAGCTCGGCGGCGGCTGGTCGCTCAGCAGCCCGCGTCGGAAGTCGCGGTAGGCCGGGCCGTTCCAGATCTCGCGCAGGGTCGCCTGACTGGCGTCGCCCAACGTGAAACTGTCGTAGCCGCGCATCGAGAACGGCGCGATGCAGCACGGCAGCGCGCGGCCGTGCGCGGTGATGTACATCAGCGACCACGGCCGCCGACACAGCGACCACGGCTGGTCGTCGACCTCGCGCTTGAGGCTGGTGCCCGGCTCGGTCGCGCCCGAGGCGTTGAACTTGATGCCGAGTTGGTCAGCGCGCGCTTGGGCCGCTGCAAGGATCGCGCTTTCGTCGCGATCGAGCTTCTCGAACAATGCCGACTCGGGCCGCGCCAAGCCTTGCGCATCGGGCAAATAGACGAGGCGCTGCAGGTAGACCTCGGTCACGCCCATGGTGTGCGCCAGGCTGACGAAGTCGGGCAGTTGGTCGAGCGTTTCCTTGAGGCCGGTGAGCCACAAGGACACGCGGGGTTTGTCGGCGCCGAGCTTGGCCTGCAAAGTCGTGAAGGCGCGCACTTTCTTGACGATGCGATCGAACATGTCGCGGCCGCGCACCAGCTTGAAGGCCTCGGGCTCGGCGGCGTCGAGCGAAACGCGCAGTTCGTCGAGCCCGGCATCGATCAGCTCGCGGCCCTTGCGCTCGCTCAGCAGGGTGCCGTTGGTGTTGAACAGCACGTAGGTGCCGCGCGCCTTGAGGTGGGCGATCATGCGCGGCAGATCGCGGACCATCATGGGCTCGCCGACGCCGTGCAGCACGACACGCGCGATCTTCGGGATCTGATCGACGATGCGGGTGAACAGCGCCCAGCCCATGTCCGCCGGCGGCTCGAGGTCCTCGAACGTGCGCGGACAGGTCGTGCACAACAGGTTGCAGCGGTTGGTGACCTCGAGATAGAGGCACACCGGCTCCGACTCGGCGACGAGCTTGCGCTCGACGTCGGCGGCCTCGAAATAGCGCCGCGGATCGACTTTCCGGTCAGCGCGCGCAACCGATGGCATCTCGCTTCTCCAGAGACGGCAGGAACGACGGCCGCCACCACGCGATCAAGGCGAGGATCGCTGCGACACCGTAGGTGATCGAGCCGACCAGCGCGAACTCGACCGGAAGATAGAGCAAAACGCTGGCCGACACGAGATAGAGCGCCGGCAGCCACGGCACCAGGCAGGCAAGCGGCAACAGCCAGATCACGTACCAGGGAAAATGCGGCGAGATCAGGAACAGCAGCGCACTCGCCAGCATGAGGGCAGCCGGCCACGATGGGCCGCTGTCGCGGCGCAGCACGACGCCGGCCGCCAGCGCCGCCAAGACGATCACGACCGCCGCGACGTAGACCCCGGTCGGCACCCCAATCGGCAGCAGCGCGCGCAGCAGCCACAGGGGATAGAACGCGGTGCCGCTCTGCAGGCCCTCCTCCTGGAGGTAGGTCGGCAAGAAGCCGAGCACGCGCGGGCCGACCCCCAGATAGGGCGCGTAGAAGACCGCGACGGTCAGCGCGAAGGCCGCCGGCAAGCGCCAGTCCCAGCGCCGCCACAGCGCCGGCGCGAGCGCCAGCGGGAACGGCTTGATGAGACAGGTCGCGGCCAGCGCGACACCGGTCGACCAGCGGCCGCCACGCTGATGCAGCCACAGCGCCAGGGTCATGAGCGCGATCATCGCCGCGTCGACATGGCCGCTGCCGGCGAACTCCCACACGGGCAGCGGATGCAGCGCGTAGATCAGCACGCGTGCCTCGGGCAATCCGGCGCGCCGCAGCATCGCGAACAGGAGCAGCACCGCTGCGACCTCGAAGCCGACCATCGCCAGCTTCATGGCGACGACCGACTCGCTGAGCCGCGTGATCGCCAGGAAGATCGCCTGCGCGCCCGGCGGATAGATCGTCGGCGCGTAGTCCTTGCGGTTGATGTTCGGGTAGATCGTCGGGTCGCGCAGGCTGTCGAGCGCCGGATCGCCCGGCATATAGCGATAGGGATTGATGCCGGCGGACTGGACGCGGCCGTCCCAGACATAACGGTAGACGTCGTCCGACATCACCGGCGGCGCCAGCACGACGATCGCGCGCATCAAGGCCGCCGCCGCGAGCCCGGCGACCAGCACGCGGCGCGCGACGCCGTGGCGCAGCACGATCGCGACGACGCCGCCGTAGAGCACGGCCTGCAAGCAGACCAACGCGACGAAGCCGGTGCCTGCGCCGGACGATTGCAGCGCCAGCCCGGCGCCCATCGTCAGCACCAGCAGCGCGGCGAGGCCGATCCCGATACCGGCGCGCGCGTCGGTCACGCCGCCGGCTCCGCCGCGCCGGCCAGGCGCGCCCGGATGTCATGCCGGACCAGCCAGCGCGCGGTGACCGGTGCGGCGTAGCCCTGGCCGCGCGGCGACGCCACGCCGTCGAGTTCGGCGACCAGGGTACGCAGGGTCGCGACGTCGTCGACGTCGTACCAACTGGGCAGCGTCACCAGCTCGAGTCCGAGCTCGCCGATACGCGCGCGCGTCTGGTTGGCGACCAGCGCGGTGCTCCATGCGACGCCGCGGAACAACGCGGCGTGCGGCGCCTGCATGCCGATGAGGTAGTAGCCGCCGTCGTCGGCTGGCCCGAGCACCACTCGTTCGCCGGCTGCTGCGAGGCGCGTCGCCGCCTCGACCAAAAACTCGGTCGACACGGTCGGACCGTCGGCGTTGAGCAGGCAGACGGCGCCGTAGCCGAGCTCGAACAAGCCGCGCACGGCGTCGAGCAGGCAGCGGCCGAAGCCGTCGACGCCGGGCGGCGCATCGCGGCTGCCGTCGGCCAGCACCAGCCCGGTACCGGGTTCGAGCATGCCGTCGAACTGAGCTCCGCTGCCGGCCGGGGCGTAGGCGATGAAGCCGTCGATCGGCGCAATGCGACCTGCTAGCGCGATGTTGGCCGTGACGTCGCGCAGAAAGCAGGCGCTGAGCGCGGTCGCCTCGTCCGGGGCGAGCGGCGGCGTCAGGCGCGTCTTGACGCGGCCGGCGCGCGGCGCTTTGGCCATTACGGCGATCGCACAGCGCTGCGCCCGGTCAGCCGGCATGGCCGTCGATCCCAACGCCGCCCGAGACTGCGACCACCGGTTCCTCCCGCGCCAGCCACGCGCGCGCGATCGCGCCGACTACGCGCAGCGCCGCCTCTGCGCCGTCATGTTCGCCCTTCTCGAAATCGCGTTCAACCCGGCCCAGCTGGCAAGGTTCGCGCGGCCGCGCCGAAAGGTTTCGCGGCCGCATATCCGAACGCGCCGGCCGGCGATCCGCTTTCCCGCCGCCGGCTCAATCGCCGGCGACCACCAGCGCGGTGCCGGCCGCGACGTCCCGTTCGGACGCGCCCCCCGGCACCCGCACGGTGATGTGCTGGGTGGCGAAGACGATGCCGTTGGCGGCGAACGCCGCCTGGATGCGGACATAGGCTTCGCGCCGGATCGCCCACTGCTCGTTCGGCCGGCACATGAACTTGACCGCCATGACCATCGCGGTCGCATCCATCTTGGTGACGCCCTGCGACTTCAAGGGTTGCAGGAACAGCGGGCCGAGCTCCTCGTCGTTGAGCATGTCCTGGCCGACCTGCTTGATCAGCTTGCGCGCCTTGACGACGTCGGCGTCGAACGGCAGGCGCAGCTCGAGCTTGAAGATCACCCAATCGCGGCTGTGGTTGGTCAAGGAGCGCAACTCGCCGAACGGGATGGTGTGCACCGCGCCGCGGTGATGGCGCAGCCTGAGCGAGCGCACCGACATGCCCTCGACGGTGCCGCGGCGGTCGCCCGCCTCGACGTACTCGCCGATGCGGAAGGCGTCGTCGACCAGGAAGAAGATGCCGGCGACGATGTCGCGCACCAGGGTCTGGGCGCCGAAGCCGATCGCCAGGCCGACGATGCCGGCACCGGCGAGCAGCGGGCCGATGTCGACGCCGAGCGACGACAGCACGATCAATGTCGTCAGGACGACCAACACCGTGAGGATGAAGTGGCGCACCAGCGGCAGCAGGGTCTGGGTGCGGCCCGCGATGCTGGCGTCCTCGCCGATCGTGGCGGTCGGCACCAGATGGCGGTCGAGCGACACCTTGATGAGCGCCCAGCCGAGCCAGGCGAGCAACACCGCGACCGTGATGTTGAACAGCGCCGCCGCGACGACGCCCCAGCCCGAGCCGTGCGCCAAATTCCGCGGATCGAATCCCCACGCGACCGCGAAGGCCATCACGGCCACGACAGCGACCAGCGCACGCGCGGCGTGCTCGGCGACACCCATGGCGCCGCCGGCGGCCCCGGCCCTGTAAACGTCGAGCCGGCGGTGCACAAAGCGATCGAGCCCGCCCGCCGCGATCACGATCGCGGCGCTGGCCACGATCGCCGACACTTTGGTGTCGCATTCGGCGATCACGTGGACGATCCACAACGCCCAGATGATCAACACGTAGGCCACCGCGAAGCGGTGCCATCGATCCGCCAGATCGCCGACGATGCCGCCGCTGCCAGCCAACACCCGGGCAACCGGACGGCGCACGCGGACGATCATCGCCGCGATCATCAGCGCGATCGCCAACGCGACCACGGCCAGTACCAGGAGATACACGTCCATATACAGCTCGAAGGCGCTCAGCTGGGCGAGCAGCGTGGTGCCGACGCCGACGACCACCGCCAACGCCACCGCCCAGCGATGAGCGGCAGCGGCCGTCCCAGCGGTCAGCGGCACCACGCGCAGGGCTGGCGCTCCGACCGCGAGCAAGGAGCGGGTCAGCGCCGCGACGCCGCGTACGATCAGGACTCCCAGGGCGACGGTGGTGAACAGCAGATCGGCGCGCTCGCTCCGCTGTTCGAAACCGAAATACGCGCCGAATGCGACCAAGGCAAAGACGATCACGGCCAGGACCTCGACGCCGACCGACAGCGCGAGGCGGCCGAGGCGCTCGCCAAGCCCGGTCGCGGCAACCGCCTGGATGCGGCGGCGCGCCGTCCGCGTGGCG
>JACQAI010000338.1 GCA_016195115.1 Pseudomonadota bacterium | reverse complement strand
CGGCGAGACCCTGCCGATCGCGGTGACCTTGGGCAACCATCCGGCGGTGCTGCTTGCCGCCGCGCTTTATCTCGGGCTCGGCGACGACGAGCTCGCGGTCGCCGGCGCGCTGCTCGGCGCGCCGATCGACGTCGCCCGCTGCCAGACCAGCGACCTGCTCGTGCCCGCAGCGTGCGAGCTCGTGCTCGAAGGGAGTCTCGATCCCCAAGAAACCATCGTCGAGGGGCGCGTCTCGGAGTTCCACGGCTATTACGAGGACTACGGCGCCGGCCAGGTCGTGCACTTCGCGCGGCTGACTCGCCGCGCCGACGCCATGCTGCAGGTCATCCAGCCGGGCTACGCCGCCGAGCACGTCTGGCTCGGCGCGGTCGCGATCGCGGCGGGGCTGGCGCGCAGCCTCACGCGCGCGCTGCCGGGAGTCGCCGCGGTCGCGGTGACCCCGGGCGGCGCCGGCCGGCTGCACGCGGTGGTCGGGCTCGCTGATGCCGCGCCGGGCGACGCCCAGCGCGCGGTGTTCGCGACCTGGGCGGCGGTCAGCCTGGTGAAGCAGGTCACCGTGGTCGACGCCGACGTCGACGTCTGGGATGCCGTCGCGGTCGAGCGCGCGGTGGCGACGTCGATGCGTGCCGAGCGCGACCTCATCGTCGTGCCGACCATGCGCGCCGACCGCGCCGAGCCGCTGGAACGCCAGGGCGTGGTCGCCAAGCTCGGCATCGACGCCACGCGCAAGCCGGGCGACCGCGACTGGCAGCGCGCCGAGCCGCCGGCCGACGTCCTTGCCGCCGTGCGAGCGCGGCTTCACGGGCCGCGCGGCGGCCGCTAAGATCGGCGCGAAGCACGAAATTCCCCCGAAATAGGAGCGTTTCATGGCCATTTCCATGTACCACGCGTCGGTACCCGTGTTCCTGCAGCTGCTCGGCGGCCTCAAGGGCGTGATCGAGAAGGGCGAGGCCTTCGGGACCGAGCACAAGACCGATGCCGCCGTGCTGCTCAACTGGCGGCTTACCCCCGACATGTTCACCTTGGCGCGCCAGGTCCGTCAGGCGAGCGAGCACGCGTTGGGCGCCGGCCGCGCCGCCGGCGTCGAGGTGCCGAAGCTGCCCGACATCGACAACAGCTTCGCCGAGATGAAGAGCCGCATCGACAAGACCATCGAGTTCCTCAACACCCTCAAGCCGGCGCAGCTCGACGGCAAGGAGGACACCACGGTCACGGTCACGGTCGGCGGCCAGCCGCGCCCGTTCAAGGCGCAGAACTACCTCTATCACTTCGCGCTGCCGAACTTCTTCTTCCACCTGACGACCGCCTACAACATCCTGCGCGGCGTCGGCGTCGGCATCGGCAAGCGCGACTTCATGGGCCAGATGCCGTCGTAACACGGTCCTCTCAACTCCTCCCCCGCGCGCAGCGTGGGGGAGGGTAGGGAGGGGGCCGCGAAGGCGCAAAGACGCGAAGAAGGCGCACCACGTCGTCGGTCGTGTCCTGCTCGTGCGGCGATGGCGTATGACGTGCTGATCCGCAATGGCCGGATCATCGACGGCTCGGGCAACCCGGCGTTCCGCGGCGATGTCGGCGTCAAGGCCGGCAAGATCGTCGAGCTCGGCAAGCTGTCGGGCCCGGCCGACCGCACGATCGACGCCGACGGCCGCGTCGTGTCGCCCGGCTTCATCGACAACCACTGCCACTACGACGCCCAGGTGACCTGGGATCCGCTGTGCTCGTACTCGTGCGACCACGGCGCGACCAGCGTCGTGATCGGCAACTGCTCGCTCGGACTGGCGCCCTTGCGGCCCGGCAAGGCCGAGCGCGTCGCCGAGTTCCTGTCCTACGTCGAAGCCATCCCGATGGAGGTGCTGCGCACCATCGACTTCGACTGGGAGACCATCCCGCAATACATGAACAAGCTCGATCGCAAGCTGGGGGTCAACGTCGGCACCCTGATCGGCCACTCGACGGTGCGCCATTACGTCATGGGCGACGCCTGCCAGGAGCGCGACGCCAACGACGACGAGATCAAGGCGATGCAAGGCGTCGTGCGCGAGGGCATGGAAGCCGGCGCGCTCGGGCTCTCGGTCTCGCGCAACAAGGGCCACTACGATCCGCAAGGCGTGCACATCCCGGCGCTATGGGCGTCGGAAGACGAAATCTTCGCGCTCGGCGACGTGCTGCGCGAGCTCGGCACCGGCATCATCCAGAGCGGCGGCGGCCGCGACGCCGAGATGAAGAACGGCCTGATGAGCCGCCTCTCGGAAGCCACCGGCCGCACCGTGCTGTACAACAACCTTGGCCAAAACGTGCGCAAGCCCGAGCAGTGGAAGCAGCACATGGCACGGCTCGAGGAGACCGCGCGCGCCGGCATCCGGGCCTACCCGCTGTGCACGCCCAACCGCATCACGCAGCACTTCACGATGCGGAACTGCCAGGTCTTCCGCGGCACGCCGACCTGGCACCCGATCCTGATCGCGTCGGACGCCGACAAGCTCAAGGCTTATCGTGACCCGGAGATTCGCCGGAAGCTGCACGAGGAGGTCGTCGAGTTCCGCGCCGAGATCCCCGGCATGCCATTCGCGAAGAACTGGTACGACTACATGTGGATCGAGACGCCGGCGCTGGCCAAGAACGCCGGGCTCGCGGGCAAGACGATCCACCAGCTCGCGAAGGCGACCGGCAAGGGCATCATCGACGCCTTCCTCGACCTGGTGGTCGAGGAGAACCTCGATACCGCCCTGATGTCGGGCGAGCTCAACGTCGACGACGACGCGGTCGCCCAGATCCTCAACTGCCCGAACGCCATCGTCGGCCTGTCGGACGGCGGCGCCCACGTGCAGTTCCACGGCGGTTACGGGTACTCGACGCGGCTGCTCGGCGAGTGGGTGCGCGAGAAGCACATCATGTCGCTCGAGAACGCGGTGCGGCGCCTGACCTTCGACTCGGCGGCGGCGTTCGGCCTGCACGACCGCGGCCTGCTGCGCCCCGGCATGGTCGCCGACATCACGATCTTCGATCCCCAGACCGTGCGGCCGTTGCCCGAGGAGGTCGTGCACGACTTTCCCGCCGGCGGCTGGCGCGTGCGCGAGCCGGCGGCCGGCATCCACGCCACCCTGGTCAACGGCGAGGTGCTGCTCGAGGACGGCAAGCACACCGGCGCCCTGCCCGGCCGCATCCTGCGCAACACCCATTACAAAGCGAACCGGAACGCCTGAGACCCTCACCCGCCTCGCGGGGCTCGGCACCCTCTCCCGCAGCGCGGGAGAGGGAAGGGGCCCGCGCGCAGCGCGGGAAGGGTGAGGGCACTTAACCGCCGTCGCGCGCTGCGTCGTAGGCAAAAATCCATTCGGCCTGGTGCAGGGTCGCGTTGGGCCTGAACCAGCGGCGTAGCGCCAGCCGCGTGTCGCGCTTGAGGCGAGCCCAGGCCGAGGGCAGGTGATTGTCGCGGCCGCGTGCGCGGGCGCCGAGCTGGATGCGCCGTGTGCGCGGAATGCGCAGCGCCTCGTAGCGCTGCAGGGCGGTCGCGATGTCGTCAGGCGTACGCGCGATCTCGCTCGCGAGCACGCAGCCGTCCTCGATCGCTTGCGCCGCGCCCTGCGCCAGGTAGGGCAGCATGGCGTGGGCCGAGTCGCCAAGCAGGGTGGCGCGGCCGACCGTCCAGTGGTCGAGCGGCTCGCGGTCGTAGAGCGCCCATTTGTAGCAGCGCTCGGTGGCGGCGAAGAGCGCGAGCAGCTTGGGGTTCCAGCCCGCGTAGGTGCGCATCACCTCGTCCATGTCGCCCTCGCGTGACCACGATTCCTCGGTCCAGGCGACGGTCTCGGTGTGCGCCACCCAGTTGAGCAGCTCGCCGCGGCGCACGTGGTAGTGCACGACGTGACCGTGCGGCCCCCACCACGCGGTCATATCGGGCGGCGCCAGTCCTTGTGGCAGGCGGTCGGTCGCGACCAGGCCGCGCCAGCACACGTAGCCGGTGAAGCGCGGGTGCTCGGCGCCGAACAGGCTGGTGCGCACCGCCGAATGGATGCCGTCGGCGCCGACGATGGCATCCGCTTCGACCGCGCTGCCGTCGGCGAAGCGGGCGTGTGCGCCCCGGGCGTCCGACGACACCTCGACGCAGCGCGCATTCAGCCGGATCGGTGCGTCGCCGACCGCCGCGCGCAGCGCCTCCAGGAGATCGCCGCGGTGCATGGTGCAGAACGGCGCACCGAAGCGGTCGCGATAGCGATCGAGCCGGGTCTGGTCGATGATCCGGCCGCTGCGCCAGCTGCGCACGACCTGGCGTCGCGAGGCGAACGCGCTCGCGAGCACTGCGTCTTCGACGCCGAGCGCGCGGAGCGCCTTCATGGCGTTGGGCGTGGTCACGACGCCGGCACCGACCTCGCTCAGGCGCGGTGCTTGTTCGTGGACCGTGACCTCGATCCCGCGCAGCTGCAGCGCGCGCGCCGCCGCCAGCCCGCCGATGCCGCCGCCGATGATCGCGATCTTGGGGACACGTGCCATGCGCTATACTAAGGGCGATGCAGGCGATCGCGCGCAAGTTCTGGGCGTGGGAAGGGCCGACCTGGCTGGTCGCGGTGGCGATCTACGGCGCCTGGTTCCTGCTGATCTGGTTCCACGGCGCCATCCCATGGTGGCTGCAGCTGCCGATCGGCGCCTATCTGATCGCCTGGCATTTCTCGCTGCAGCACGAGGCCATCCACAGCTTCCGCAGCGCGCCGGCGTGGCTGCGCATGATCGTCGTGTATCCGCCGCTCGGCCTGTGGTTCCCGTTCCCGCGCGGCGACTTGAGCCACCTGCCCCACTGGGCGCTCCACGTTGTCGCGGTCGGCGCGCTGTTCTGGTTCATCTCCGACGTCTGCGGCATGCCGTGGTGGCACTACGTGCTCGTAATCGCCTATCCGGGCTTCAGCTTGGGCTTGCTGCGCGCCTTCATCGAGCACCGCGCCGGCCGCCGGCCCGGCGAGCGCACCGCCATCGTCGAGTCGAATTGGCTGTTCGGGCTGTTGTTCCTCTGGAACAACCTGCACGTCGCCCATCACCTGCGGCCGACCGTGCGGTGGTACGAGCTGCCGCGCTTCTACCGCGACACCCGCGGAAAACTTCTGGCGCACAACGGCAACTACTACTTTCGCGGCTACGCCGAGATCGCCCGCCGCTGGCTGGTCAAACCCGTGTTCGTGCCGATCCACCCGGTGCACTGACCCGCGCTTTTGTAAGACCGCGCCCCCACGCCGTCATTGCGAGCGCAGCGAAGCAATCCAGACGACCTCTGGATTGCTTCGTCGCTGCGCTCCTCGCAATGACGATGAAAAAGACCGATTGAAATTCTTATATATTAGAATCTATGCTACACATATGAGCTTGGCCGAGGCCGACATCGATGGCCGCCTGGGCGCGCGCATCCGCGGATTGCGCGCCAACCGCAGGCTGACCCTCGACGGCCTCGCCCGCCAGGCCGAGGTCAGCCGCGCCATGCTGTCGCGCATCGAGCGCGGCGAATCGAGCCCGACCGCGCAGCTGCTCAACAAGATCTGCGGCGGCCTCGGCATCACGTTGTCGGCGCTGTTTGCCGAGACCGCAGCGCCCGCCAGCCCGCTGGCGCGCCGCCGCGACCAGCCGACCTGGCGCGATCCCGCGAGTCGCTACGTGCGGCGCAACGTCTCGCCCCAAGGCACCGGCTCGGCGGTCGACATCGTCGAGATCGAATTCCCAGCCGGCGGCCACGTCGCGTTCGACAACCAGAACGTCGCCGGCGCCGACCAGCACGTCTGGGTGCTCGACGGCACGCTCGAGGTGGCGCTCGACGACGACGTGTTCCGGCTCGAGCGCGGCGACTGCCTGCTGATGCGCTTCGATCGGCCGGTGCTGTTTCGGAATCCGACCCGGCGAGCGGTCCGCTACGCCGTCGTGATCAGCCACGGCGCTACCCGGCCATGACGGCGATCCGCGTCCTCGACACGGCCGAGGCTGAAGCGCGGCTCGGCGAGCTCGCCGACATCCTGGTCGACGCGGTGGCGCACGGCGCCTCGGTCAACTTCATGGCCGGGTTCACCCGCGACGAGGGCCGCGTGTTCTGGCGCAACCAGCTTTCCGGCCTCGCCGCCGGCGACAAGCACCTGTTCGTCGCCGACGACGGTGCGCGGCTGGTCGCGACCGCGCTGCTGATGGACGCGCCGCAGCCCAACGCGCCGCATCGCGCCGAGGTCGGCAAGATGCTGGTGCTGTCGACCGTGCGCCGCCAGGGCCTCGGCCGCCGCCTGCTGGCCGCGGTCGAGGACGCGGCCCGTGCGGCCGGCCGCACGCTCCTGATGCTCGACACCGAAAGCGGCAGCGCCGGCGACCGGCTCTACCGCGCCTGCGGCTGGATCGAGATCGGTCGCGTCCCCGGCCACGCCTTCCGCCCCGAAGGCCGCCTGGCCGAGACGACGCTGTTTTATAAGCAGCTCTAGAGCGTGATTGGGTCAGATTGAATCATCCACCCTATCCCGTCATCCCGGCGAAAGCCGGGATCCAGGCGATCAAATACCAATCCCGGGCTCGTGATCCTGGAGCCCGGCTTTCGCCGGGATGACGGTTTTCGTTTTGGGATCGGGTCAACTCGAATGCACCGTGCTCTAGCCTGCGGCGGTGCCGACGTAGGCGAGCTGGACGGCGGGGTCGCGCATGACGGTGTCGGGCGGGCCGTCGGCGATGGCGCGGCCGGTGTCGAGCACGAGCAGGCGGCGCGCCAGGCGCATGACCTCGCCGAGATTGTGCTCGACCAGCACGATCGTCGTGCCGGTCGTGTTGAGCGCCAAGATGGTGTCGCCGAGCGCCGCGGCCTCGGCCGAGCTCAGGCCGGCCATCGGCTCGTCGAGCAGCAGGACCGTGGGCTCGAGCGCCAGCGCGCGGGCCAGCTCGAGGCGCTTGCGCTGGCCGAGCGGCAGTGCCGCGGGCCGTCGCGCGGCGCTGTCGGCGAGACCGACGCGCACGAGGATGGCTTCGGCGGCACGGCGCTCGGCGATGCGTGACACGCGCGCCAGCGCGGCGATCGGGTTGCGGGTGTGGCGATGGCCGGCGGCGATCATGACGTTCTCGACCACCGTCAGGCTGTGGAACGGCCGCACCAGCTGGTGCGTCAAGCCGAGCCCGCGGCGCACCCGACGGTGAGTCGGCTGGCCGGTGACGTCGACGCCGCCGAGCCGGACGCGGCCGGCCTCGGGCCTGAGCAGACCGGCGATCAAGCGGAGCACGGTGGTCTTGCCGGCGCCGTTGGGACCGATCAGGCCGAGCAGCTCGCCCGACGCGACCGCGAAGCTCAGATGATCGGCCGCAATGACGCCGCCGAAGCGCAGCAGCAGGCCCTCGACCTCGAGCAGCGCGCTCATGCGCCGCGCCGACGCATGACGTGCGCCACCGCGCCGGCCAGGCCGCCCGGGCTGAAGCGCATGACCAGCACGAGCATCGCGCCGAACACCAGCAGGCGGTAGTCGTTGATCACCCGCGACACTTCCGGCAGCAGGGTCAGGAGCACCGCGGCGGCGCTGACGCCCCACACCGAGCCCGAGCCGCCGACCACCACGGTGGTCAGGATCGCGATCGACACCGCGAAGTCGAAGGTGTCGGGCAGGATGATGTGCGCGAAGTAGATGTAGAGCCCGCCGCCGAGCCCGGCGATCGCGGTGCCGATGCCGAAGGCGGTCAGCTTGTAGCTCGCGACGTCGATGCCGACGGTACGCGCGGCGTCCTCGTCGTCGGCCACGGTGTCGAACGCGAAGCCCATCCAGCTGCGCTTGAGCCATAGGCTGAGCGCGATCACACCGGCGGCGATCGCCAGCACGAAGACCGCGTAGCCAAGCGGGCCGAAGCCGGCGTCGGGGATCGCCGCGATGCCGAGCTCGCCGCCGAGCCAGCTCTGCTTGCGCACGACGCCGAGGAAGATGAAGCCGACGCCCATGGTCGTGATCGCCAGGAAATCGTGACGCACGCGCAGCGCGGTCAGGCCGACCACGGTGCCGATCGCGCCGGCCACCACGGTGCCGGCGAGCAGGCACACGACCAGCGGCGCACCGGCCTTGGCGAGCAGCGCCGCGGCGTAGGCGCCGATGCCGTAGAACGCCGCGTGGCCGAGGCTGATCTGGCCGCAGAAGCCGGTGATGATGTTGAGGCTGAGCGCCAGGATCATGTTGATGCCGATGACGCAGGCCAGGCTGACCAGATAGGCGCTCATGCCCGGCTCACGCGCGCCGCACCAGGCCTTCGGGGCGCACCATCAGGGCCAGGATCAGGAACAGGAAGCCGATCGCGTCGCGATCGAGCAGATGGCTGAGATAGATCGTGCCGAACGCCTCGACGACGCCAAGCACCAGGCTGGCGATCAAGGTGCCGCGCACGTTGCCGAGCCCGCCGAGCACGATGATGGCGAGCGTCTTGTAGCTGACCACCGCGCCCATGGTCGGCTCGACGTAGTTGTTCAGCAGGCCGATCAGCACGCCAGCGATGCCGGCGAGCGCCGAGCCGAAGAAGAACACGCGATAGCGCACCGCGCGCGGGTCGACGCCGAAGCTCTCGGCCATCTGGGGATCCGTGACGGTAGCGCGCCAGCCGATGCCGGTGCGGGCTTTGCTCGCGTACCAGGTAAAGCCGCCGAGCACGGTCGCGGCGACCGCGACCATCGCGACCTCGACCAGGTTGAGCGTGATGCCGCCGGCGCCGACCGTGGTGACGTAATAGGGGTTGTGCGCGAAGGCGAGACCGTACGGCCCGAACACCAGGCGGAAGCCGTCCTGCATTATGATGAACAGGCCGATCGACACGATCATGGGCACGAACGCCGGATGGCCGAGCAGCGGCTGGTAGGCCCAGCGATAGATCAGCACGCCGACCGCGCCGCTCACGACGATCGCGAGCGCGGTCGCGAGCAGGAGATTTCCCGTGGCGTTGGCGACCACCACGCCGATATAGGCGCCGAGCGTAAACACGCCGGCGTGCGCGATATGCAGGATGCGGAGCAGGCCGTACACCAACGTCAGGCCCATCGCCATCATGGCGTACATGCCGCCATAGACCAGGCCCTTGACGATCAGCTCGACGACGTACACGGGCTAACCGGTGCCGCGCACACTGCTCAAACCCCTCCCCCGCGCGCAGCGTGGGGGAGGGTAGGGAGGGGGCGCGAACTCGCCGCGAACGCCGACGCTTGGACGCTATGTGAGCAACCGGGAACATAGTTGACACTACAGACCGGAGACATGGTTGACAGTTTTCCCGGTTTGTTCTGGATGGG
>JACQAI010000337.1 GCA_016195115.1 Pseudomonadota bacterium | reverse complement strand
GGGCTGAACATGACGTTGAAGTTGAGCTCGCGGCTCAAGCCTTCCCACAAGGTGACGGCGTGGTCGTAGAGCGCGATGCTCTGGTCGGTCAGGTAGTTCGAGCGGATGATCGTGGTGTTGCGCCCGGTGTTGCCGCCGCCCAGCCAGCCCTTCTCGAGCACCGCGACGTTGGTGATGCCGTGCTCCTTGGCGAGGTAATACGCGGTCGCGAGTCCGTGGCCGCCGCCGCCGACGATCACGGCATCGTAGCGCGGCTGCGGCTCGGGGCTGCGCCACGCCCGCGGCCAGCCGCGATGCCCGGTCATCGCGTTGCGAGCCAAACTGAATATCGAATACCCGCGCATCAGGAAGAGAAGGTCTTAACGCAGAGGACGCGGAGGATGCGCAGAGGACGCAGAGGAAGGGAAAGGCGATCGGGGGGATGACGGGGGATCGGGGGGATGGCGCGCGAAGCGCATTCCGTCATCCCCTTATCCCCCCCTATCCCCCCGATCTCCCTTGTTGGATGCCGGGGCTGCGCCCCGGCGTCGGGGAGTGTCCCTCTGCGTCCTCTGCGCATCCTCAGCGTCCTCTGCGCTAAAGCCTTCTTATTGTCTGAGATCAGAAGCGGTCGGCGCGGAAGGGTTCGAGGTCGACGCGGCTCGGCCGGCCGGCGATCAGGTCGGACAGCAATAGGCCGGTGATGGCGCCGAAGGTCAGGCCGAGATGGCCGTGGCCGAAGCCGAGGAACACGCGGTTCTGGCCGGGCGCCTGGCCGATCACCGGCAGCGAGTCGGGCATCGACGGGCGGTGGCCCATCCAGGTCGTGGCGCCCTCGTCGTTCAAGCCCGGGAACATTTCGCGGGCGGCGCGCAACAGCACGTCGGCGCGCTGCATGTTGGGCGGTTTGTGCAGGCCGGCGAGCTCGACCGTGCCGGCGAGGCGCAGCCCGTGCTCCATCGGCGTGATGGCGAACTCGTGATCGCCCGAGCTGAGCGCCAGGCGCGGCATCACGCCGGGCTTGGGCAGCATGACGTGATAGCCGCGCTCGGTCTCGAGCGGGACGTCGACGCCGCAGTCGCGCGCCAGCGATTTCGACCAAGCGCCGGCGCAGATCACCACAGTGTCGAGCTCGCGCTTGCTGCCGTTGCCGACCGCGAACAGGCGGTCTTTGCCGGCGCGCTCGATGCGGTCGACGGGTTGGGTCACCAGCTCGCCGCCGGCGTCGACGAATTTCTGGACCAAGGTCTGGGTCAGGCGGAGGGGATTTACCGCACGATAAGAGTCCGGCATCAGGACGCCGTGCTTGAAGCTGGGCGCCAGGGACGGCTCGGCCTGACGCAGCTGGCTCTGGTCGAGGATCGTCATGGCGACGCCGCGCCGGCGGCGCAGCTCGTGGCTGCGCTGCGCGCCCTCGAACGCGCGGTCGCTCTGATAGACGTGGAGGACGCCGCCCGGTCGGGCGAGATCCTGGAACGCCTCGGGGCCGAGCAGCTCGCGGTAAGCCGGGATGATCTGCACCAGCAGGCTCATCAGCGCCTTCGAGATGTGCTCGACCCGCGCCGGCGCGCTCGACAGCACGAAGCGAAACAGCCAGGGCGCCAGCTTCGGCAAATAGCGCCAGTCGATGGCGAGCGGCCCCAGCGGGTCGGCGAGCAGCCGCGGCACCTTCCAGAGAATTCCGGGTTGCGCGATCGGCACGCAGCTGGTCACCGACAGCATGCCGGCGTTGCCGTACGAGGTCCCCATGCCGGGCTCGCCGCGCTCGATCAAGGTGACGGCGTAACCGTCACGTCGGAGCGCCAGCGCAGTGGACGCGCCGACCACCCCGGCGCCGATCACGGTTACATGTCGCACGCCATCACCCCCGCGCGTTTCTATCTGTAGGGCCATCGTGCAAGGCGCCCAGACGCTTGACAAGGAGGCTTGGCAGGGCTGGCGGGTCGGCGCCGGACCGGCCTATGCTGGGCGCAGCAAAACCGAAGGAACCACCCTCATGCCGCAGCCCAAGCGCAAATCCGCCGCCGCGCCCCCGGCGATCGCCGCGAGCTACGATCTGGTGCTGCGCGGCGGCCGCGTGATCGATCCGGCGCAGGGCCTCGACGGCGCGTTCGACGTCGCGATCCGGCGCGGCAAGATCGCCGCGGTCGCACCCAAGCTGAAGGCCGACGCCAAGACCAAGGTCGTCAACCTGCGCGGCGCCATCGTGACGCCCGGACTGATCGACACCCACGCCCACGTCTATCGCTACGTCACCGGCGCGTTCGGCCTCGATGCCGACCTGGTCGGCATCGGCTCGGGCGTCGCCACCGTGGTCGACCAGGGCGGCCCGAGCGCGCCGACCTTCGACGGCTTCCGCAAGTTCATCGTCGAGCCGGCCAAGACCCGCGTGCTGGCGTTCATCTCGACCTATCTCGCGGGCGGCCTGCTCGGTCACCGCTACGTCGATCTCTACGGCCCGACCGGCATCAACGTGGCCGCGATCGTCAAGGCCGCGCGCGACAATCCGGATCTCGTGCGCGGCATCAAGGCGCACGCCGAGCCGGGCGGCTATTCGCGCTGGGGCCTCGAAGCCCTCAAGCTGGCCAAGCAGGCGTCGCGCGAGCTCGAGTTGCCGGTCTACGTCCACCTCGGCACCCTGTGGCCGGAAGCCAAGGGCAAGACGGTCGACGCCAACCGGATCATCGACGAGGTCGTGCCGCTGCTCGACCCCGGCGACATCCTGGCGCACCCGTTCACGCGCTATCCGAGCGGCTTCGTGGCGCCGGACGGCAAGGTCCACCCGCTGGTCTTCGAGGCGATCGCGCGCGGCGTCCACATCGACGTCGGCCGCGGCTCGCACTTCAGCTTCGACAACGCCAAGCGCGTGCTCGCGGCCGGGGTGCGGCCGTTCACGGTCGGCGCCGACCTGCACGGCTACAACATCAAGCTGCGCGCCGACGCGCGCGGCTACCGCGGCATGTTCACCGAGGAGATCGACCAGCCGAGCGAGACGCGGTCGTCGCCGTTCGCCGCACCCTACGGGCTGCACCACGCGATGAACGAGCTGATGGCGCTCGGCGTGCCGCTCGCCGACGTGATCCGCATGACCACCAGCAACGCCGCGATCATGCTCGGCATGGCCGACCAGCTCGGCACGCTCGCGGTCGGCCGCGCCGCCGACATCTCGGTGATGCGCCTGCTCGAGGGAAGCTGGACGCTCGAGGACGGCGACGGCGTCCAGGTCAAGACCAAGCAGATGCTGCAGCCCGAGTTCGTCGTGCGCGGCACCAAGACCTACGAGGCCGACTCGCCGCTGCTGCCCGCGCTCAAGAAGATCGCCGCGTGATCCCATGAAGATCGCGCGCATCGAGGACCTGCACTGCGACGCGGGCTGGCGCATCTGGTCGTTCCTCAAGATCACGACCGACGACGGCCTAGTCGGCTGGGCGGAGTACAGCGAGAACTACGGCGGCCGCGGCCTGACCGGCGTGATCCACGCGCTCGGCGACACCATCACGGGCCAGGACCCGCGGCCGGTCGAGCGCATCAGCTCGACGCTCTACGCCATGACGCGCCAGGCGCCCGGCGGCATGAACCAGCAGGCGATCGCGACGATCGAGAACGCCTTGCTCGACATCAAGGCCAAGGCGCTCGGGGTGCCGGTGTACGCGCTGTTCGGCGGCCCGGTGCGCGAGCGCCTGCCGCTCTACTGGTCGCACTGCGGCACCTACCGGATCGGCCGCGCCGCCGCGATGGGGGTCGAGCCGCTGCGCTCGCTCGAGCAGGTCGCAGCACTCGGCGCCGAGGTCAAGCGCCGCGGCTTCAAGGCGCTCAAGACCAACATCTTCCGGTTCGACGGTGCGGCGCCCGAGCTCTACATGCCGGGATTCACGCGCGGCCCGGGCTATCCCGAGCTCAACCTCGACCCGCGCACCTTGAATTGCATCCGCGCCCAGCTGCAGGCGTTTCGCGACGGCGCCGGACCCGAAATGGGCATCCTGCTCGACCTCAACTTCAACTTCAAAACCGAGGGCTACATCCAGATCGCGCGCGCGGCCGAGCCCTACAACCTGTTCTGGCTCGAGATCGACATCTACGATCCCCAGGCGCTCAAGGACATCCGCAACGTCGCGACCATGCCGATCGCCTCGTGCGAGTCATTGTTCGGCCGGCGCCAGTTCAAGCCCTACTTCGAGGCCCACGCGATGGATGTCGCGATCGTCGACGTGCCGTGGAACGGCTTCATCGAATCGCTCAAGATCGCCGCGATGGCCGAGGCCTACGAGATCAACGTGGCGCCGCACAACTACTACGGCCACATCTCCAACCTGATGAGCGCGCATTTCTCGGCGGCGGTGCCGAACTTCCGCGTCATGGAGATCGACATCGACGACGTGCCGTGGAAGGACGAGCTCGTCACCGCGCCGCCCAAGATCGAGAACGGCGAATTGATCGTGCCGACCACGCCCGGCTGGGGCGCCGACGTCAACGAAGCCGTCCTGAAGCAGCACCCGCCGAAACAGCAACCCGGCCACCCCCTCAGGCATTAGCCGCCAAGCGGGGTACCCGGCTTTCGCCGGGATGACGGGAAGGGTGGATGATTCAATCTGGCCCAATCACACTCTAGCGCGAGGATGACGAGCTATTTTTATGCGGCGCTGTGCGTGGTCTCCGGCGCCCTAAATCCCGTCCCAGAACTTTGCCATCGCCTGGCGCTGCTTGGCGTCGGGCAGGGTGCCGTGGCCGCCCAGGACGTTGTCCTTCATGTGATCCGGCTTGTCGGTGGCGGGGATGACGCAGGTCACCGCGGGATGGCCGACCAGGTACTTGAGGAAGAACTGCGCCCAGCTGGCGCAGTCGAACGCGGCCGCCCACTCGGGCAGCGCCTTGCCGCGCACCTTGCGGAACAGCGAGCCCTGCTCGAACGGCTGGTTGACGATCACGGCGACGCCGCGCTCGGCGCACAGCTTCAGCACGCGCGCCTCGGCGTCGCGCGTTTCGATCGAGTAGCCGAGCTGGACGAAATCGATGCGCTCGCGTTCGAGGATGCGCGCGAGATCCGGAAGCGAGCCGGTGGTGTAGTGCGTGATGCCGAGATAGCGGATCTGGCCCTGCTCCTTCATGCGCCGCAAGGTTGCGAGATGGGTCTGCCAGTCCACTAGGTTGTGAATCTGCATCAGGTCGATGACCTTCGACCGTAAAAGCTGAGCAGACTCACGCATCTGCGCGATGCCCTGATCCTTGCCCGACGTCCACACCTTGGTGGCGAGGAACGCCTTGGGCCCTTGGACGCGCTCCGACAAGAGCTCGCCGGTCACCGCCTCGGAGCTGCCGTACATCGGCGAGCTGTCGATCATGCGGCCGCCGCCGGCGAAGAAGATGTCGAGCACCTGGCGCAGCTGCGGCTTGATCGCCGGGTTGCGCGCGACGTCGAAGGTCTGCCAGGTACCGAGGCCGATCACCGGCATGGCCTCGCCGCTGGACGGGATCGGTCGGGTCAGCATGCGGGCCTCCGGGGCAGCGGGACGGGATTGGGCAACGGCGGCGGCCGGCAGCGCCGCGCTCGCGGCCAGCGCCGCCAGGCCTTCGAGCACACGGGCGCGCGAGATCGCGCTCATGATGGCATACGCAGCACCGCCTTGATGGTCGTGCCGGCGACCGCGTCGGCGACCGCGCGGTTGATGTCGGCGAAGTCGTAGAAGGTGACCAAGCGGTCGATCGGGAAGCGGCCGGCCATGAAGTGGTCGACCAGCGCCGGCAGGAACACGTCCGGCTCGCTGTCGCCCTGGATGATGCCGCGCACGATGCGGCCCTGCTGCAGGGTCGGCATGTCGAAGGCGACGTCGGTGCCCGGCCGGGCGCTGCCGACCAGACAGCAGGTGCCGCGCGGCGCCAGGCTCTCGACCGCCTGGCGGAACGCCGCTGGCACCGCCGAGGCCTCGATCGCGGCGGCGACGCCGCGCCCGGTGATCGCCTTGAGGCGCGCCACCGGATCCTCGGCGGTGGCGTCGATCGTGTGGCTGGCGCCGAGCTCGCGCGCCAGGGCGAGGCGGTTGGCGCGCACGTCGACCGCCACGATCGGATCGCAACCGGCGATGCGCGCCGCCATCAGGGCGGCCAGCCCGACCGAGCCGGCGCCGAACACCGCGAAGGCGCTGCCCGGGGCCGGCTTGAGGACGTTGAACACGGTGCCGGCGCCGGTGTTGATGCCGCAGCCGAACGGCCCGAGCAGATGGCGCGGCGCATCGGCGCGCACCTTGACGGCGTTGCGCTCGGTCGCCAGGGCATAGGTCGCGAACGACGACTGCTGGAAGAAGTTGCCGTGCACGACCTCGGCGCCCCCAGGACCAACACGGCGCAACGTGGTCGAGCCGTCGGCACGCGCGCCGCCGTGCTTCAGCCGCCGGCCCTCGGTGCAGTAGGTCCAGTCGCGCCGGGCGCAATAGTCGCAGCGGCCACACGAGGGATAACACAGCACCACGGCATCGCCGGGCTTGAGCTTGGTGACCGTGGCGCCGACCGCCGCGACGACGCCGCCGCCTTCGTGGCCGAACACGGCGGGCAGCGGCACCGGCTGGTAGCGGTCGCGCGCGTGCATGTCGGTGTGGCAGATGCCGCTCGAGGCGATCTTGACCAGCACCTCGCCGTCGCGCGGCGCGTCGAGCTCGAGCGTCTCGATCCCGAAGGCGCCCCCGGTCTCGCGCACCACCGCCGCGGTCACCTGCATGGGCTGTCCTGCTCGCGCAAAGATTCCTCACGCCCTGTGAGCCAGCTCACAGCGCGCTCACGACGGCGAGCCTATCATGGCATCGTTGCTTGCCCATCCTCGAAGGCCTCACGCGAGCCTCTCCGTGAGGCCTTTTTTTCGAGGATCGCCGCCCTCCCGTACGGGCAGGAGGGCGGCGTCCTCGGATCCTCGGAGTCTTTTTCAGCCGCACTCGCAGCCGCCACACCAACCCTGCTCGCGCGGCTGGGTTGGCGGGCGGCAGCCGCGCGAGCGAACAGCTACTTCGCCGCCAAAAATGTCGGGCGGCCCTCGTCGAGGAACAGCTGGACCTCCTGGAACAGCTGCAGGCGGTTCTTCTCCATGATCACGGTGTGGGTGCCTTCGCCGATCTCGACGAAGCGCTTGTAGGGCACGCTGGTCAGGCGCGCGAAATAGCCCTGCGCCTGGTAGCTCGGCAGGTCGGCGTCCCATTCGGCGTGCACCAGCATGGTCGGCACCGTGATGGCGCCGGGATCGTAGAGCGGCTTGCCGGCGCGCCAGTAGGCCAGCGAGTCGGCGATCACGCCGTTGGGCGCGCGTAGCACCGGCGGGCTCTGCTTGGCGCCGACCGGATCGGTCGCCCAGGTCGCCGCCGCCCAGGCCTCGAACCAGCCGCCGGGGATCAGGTCCTTGTGCTTGTCGGGTGCGACGCCGTTGAGCCAGCGTCCCTTGGCCTGATCGATCGTCACGGTTCGGTAGGTGCCGAGCGGGCCGCCGGGCGCGGTCAGCGAGCGCGTGTTGGGATCGCTCAGCCACTGCGGCGCGTAGAGCACCAGCTTGGCGACCTTGTCGTTGTTCTGCGCGGTGTACCAGCCCATGATCGAGGTGCCCCACGACCAGCCGATCAGGTTGACCTTGGCGACGCCGCGGCGCTTGCGGATGAACTCGACGGCGGCGCCGACGTCGCGCACCGCGGTCGCGGTGTCGACGATCGGCTCGCCCTGGTCGGCCGGCTTGGCCATCGCGGCCGGCCGCGTCGAGCGGCCGTAGCCGCGCACGTCGACCAGATAGACGTCCCAGCCGCGCTGCGCGATGTAGTCCATCCACGAGAAGCCGCCGAGCGACAGGTCGAACGCGGTCTCGGCCGGATAGGTCGCGCC
>JACQAI010000116.1 GCA_016195115.1 Pseudomonadota bacterium | reverse complement strand
CCTCGCCGCAGTGGCGGCGGCGGCGCGGCGACCGTGCCGGCCTTCGTCGCGATCAGCCCGGCCGCACCCACGCCGTGCCGTCGGCCTGCGCGACGAACCAGCCGCGGATCAGCTGGTTGAACGGCGTCGGTGTCGTCTTGGAGCAGACATGGCCGCCGGTTTCGAGCATCACGAGCTCGGCGCCTGGCAGCGTGCGGGCGATGTCCTCCGACATGTAGGGCGGGGTCACGTAGTCGTCCTTGGCGCACACCACCAGGGTCGGCGCCTTGACCTCCTTGAGCCGATCGCCGACGTCGAAGGCGCAGATCGCGTCGATCCGGCTGGTCAGGATCTCGGCCGGCGGGAAGGCGGCAAGCGCCATCGCCTCCTCTTTGAGCAGCTGCTCATGGTTCTTCGATACCCACCACGGCGAATGCAGCGAGAGGTTCGATGCGCGCACGTAGCCCTCCGGCCCGCTCTTTGCGAGGGTCTCCTTGCGCACCGCGAACGCGCGGTCGAAGAACGGATCCTTGCGGCACCAGGTGGCGAACAGCACCAGACTCTTGAGCCGGCGGCCGTGCTTCAGCGCCAGGGTCTGGCCGATCGCGCCGCCGGTCGAGTGGCCGAGCACGTGGGCATCGCGCACCCCGAGCCCGTCCATCAGGCCGATCACGTCGGCGGTCATCTGGTCGACCGAGTAGCGGATGCGGCTCTTCTCGCTCTGGCCGGTGCCGCGATGGTCGTGGAGGATGACCTGGAAGCGGTCGGTCAGCGCCGCCAGCTGCGGCCGCCAATAGCTCGCCATGCCGCCCAGCCCGCTGATCAGCAGCAGCGGCGGCCCGGCGCCGTGGACCTCGTAATAGATCTCGCCGCCCTGGACGGTCAGCTTCGGCATCGCGTGCCCTCCGCCCCGCGCCGTGCCGGCGCGGCCGGCGGATCATAGCCCGATCGGGCTGTCGGCGCCCAGGCACCCGGCCGGCCGAGGCGGGATCGGCGACGACGCAGGCCGAGCCTGAGCCTGACACTTCGTGACAAATCTTGGCGGGTGGGTCCGATGGCCGGGCCCTAGGGTCGCGGGCAACGTCACCCTGAGCCAAGGAGCGCATCATGGTCCGCCGCTTCGCCCGACACCCGATTTTGCCCGCGAGCGCGTTTTACGGCCTGATCGTCGGCTGCCTCGCCGACGCCGGCTATTTCGTCATCTTCTGCCTGAGTTAGACGCCCGGGCTCAGCAGACCGACGAGGGCGAACAGCACGGTGACGACCGCGACCACCATCCACAGATACCAGCCGACCGAGGTTGGCGGCTGCGCGGCTCCCGGCTGGCTCACCCAGGCCTCGCCGAACTGACTGAGTGTGCGCTCACCCTCGCGATTCCCGGTCATCATCTGCGATCCCGTTCGCTGTCCGTTACATGTGAGTTGAACGCATGACCAACGCGGTCGGCTCCGGTTCCGGCGCGCTGCGGCGACCGGACGCACGTTCCAATTGCCGCGCCGGCACCCGCCGCTAGACTGGGCCACGGCAGCAGGCGGGCGATCCGGCGATGCGGTTCATGCGAGCCATGACGGGAACCAGGATCGGTGCCGTGCTGGCGCTGCTCTGGGTCGGCGCTTGTGCGGCGCCGGAGCGGGTCGCGAGCGCGGGCTCCGGCGCGGCCTGTCCGCCCGTGCGCAGCTATTCCGACGATTTTCGCAAGCGCGCGGTCGCCGAGCTCGATCTCTTGCCCGCGAACTCCGCGGTCGAGGAAATGCTGACCGACTACGCCGTGCTGCGTCAGCAGATCCGCGCCTGCCAACCGTAGCCGCGCCGGTCGGCCGAGCGCTATGAGGCGGCCGCGGTCTCGGCGCCCGCGCGCTCGGGTACCTTGCCGCGCAGCTCGGCCAAGTGATCGAAGGTGCGCGTGTAGGTGCCGACCCCGAGCGTGATCGAGCGCAGCTCGATGATCAGGTCGTGGATCTCAGCCTCGGGCATCTGGGCGACCACCTCGTCCCAACCGCTCCAGCCCGGCTTGGCGTCGAATCCCAGCAGCTGGCCGCGCCGCCCGGTGACCAGGCGCTGCACCTTCGAGGTGTAGTCGGTCGGCACCGCGATCGCGACCTTGAAGATCGGCTCGAGCACGTAGGGATCGCATTTCGGCATGCCTTCCGTCATGCCGATGCGCGCCGCGGTCTTGAACGCCATGTCCGAGCTGTCGACGCTGTGGTAGGAGCCGTCGAACAAGGTCACCGAGAGATCAACCACGGGAAACCCGAGGGGCCCCTTGGACAGATACTCCTTCACGCCTTCGCCGACCGCCGGGATGTAATTCTTGGGCACCGAGCCGCCGACGATCTTGTCGTGGTACTTGAAGCCGCCGCCGCGCGGCAGCGGCTGGATCTCGATGTGGATGTCGCCGAACTGGCCATGGCCGCCGGATTGGCGCTTGTGGCGGGCGTGCTGCGTCGTGCCCTTGCGGATCGTCTCCTTGTAGGCGACCTCGGGCTTGCGGCCGTTGACCTTGAGATTGTAGGCGCGCGCCAACTTCTCGATCGTCGCGTTGATGTGGATCTCGCCCTGGCCCAACAGCACGGTCTGGCCGGTGTCCTGGCTGTGCACCACCGACAGCGCCGGATCCTCCTCGATCAGCTTGTGCAGCGCGCCCGACAGCTTGACCTCGTCGGCGCGATTTTCGGCGGTGATCGCCATCGAGTAGACCGGCGCCAGGACCGGCGGAAAGGGTAGCGCCTCCTTGGCGCCAGACGGCGTCAGGATGGCGCCCGTCAGCACCTCTTCCATGCGTCCGAGACCCACGACGTCGCCGGCGACCGCCTCGGCGACCTTGGTCAGGCTCGACCCGACCATGTGATAGAGGCCGCTGATGCGGCTGCCGCCGAGCGCCATGCCATCCTTGATCGTGCCGCGCCACAGGCGCCCGATCGACAGCTTGCCGGTGTGCGCGGCATGGAAGGTCTTGACCACCTGGACGAGCGCGTCGCCCTGCGGATTGATCTTGCGCCGTCCGGCGGTGACCGCGCCCGATGGCGTATCGTGGCGCAACGCCTTCCACAGCCGGAATACGCCGCTGTTCTGACCGGCGGCGCCGAGCATCACGGGCACGATCAGATCTTGAGCCACGTCCTTGGCGATCTGCGCGTAGATCTCCTTGGGTGTCGGCGTGACGTCCTCGAGGATCTTCTCGAGCAGGGCATCATCGAAATCGGCCAGCGCCTCGAGCATGCTGGCGCGCGCCTCGCGCTCACGTTCGAGCACGGTGTCGGGCAGCTGGATGAGCGCGGACGGCTTGCCGGGCTGATAGCGGTAGGCGCGCTCGCTCGCCAGGTCGACGTAGCCCGACACGGTGTCGCCGTCGCGGATCGGCACCTGGCGCAACACCAGCGGGTGCGCCGACATCGCCTGCAGGGCGGCCAGCAGGTCGCGCACGCTGCCGGTGGCGGTGTCCATCTTGTTGACGAACAGCATGTGCGGGATGTCGTGGTCGTCGAGGAACTTGAGCGTCGGCGCCAGGGTCAGCGCGCGGTCAGGGACCGGCTCGCAGACCACCACCGCGATGTCGGCAGCCATCAGCGCGTTGCGCGCCTCCTGCGCGAACTCGATCGAGCCGGGGCAATCGATCAGCGCCCAGGGCTCGCCCATGAAGCTGGTATGGCCGACGCTGAGCTCGCCGGCCGACGCGACCGGATGGGCCGTACCCTTGCGCGCCACGGTCTCGGCGGTCGCCAGCAGGGCCTCGAACAGCTTGGACTTGCCGCTGAGATAGGGGCCCACCAGCACCGCGCACCGCGGTGCACCGTCGCTTCCATCCCTCATGCCCGACCTCCTGTTGGGGAGGCGCTTTTGCTTGCCGATCCCGCGCCGGCCGCCGCTACTCCCAGAGCGCTCGACAAAGCGTAACGAGGCGGTCGAGCATGGCAAGCGGAAATCGGTATTGGTTCATCCCTGCTGCCCTAGAGCGGCGGAGGGGGAAGCGCTGCTGCCGCGCGGCAGCCCGCCGATCTGCGTGCCCCCGGTGCGCGGAGCGCGCCGGGCGCTCAGTAGGATCTCGGCAACCCGAGCACCCGCTCGGCGATGTGGCACAGGATCAGGTGCGGCGTGATCGGCGCGATGCGGGCGATCTGGATCTCGCGGAAATAGCGCTCGACGTGGTACTCGCGCGCATAGCCGAAACCGCCGTGGGTCAGCACCGCGCGCTCGCAGGCACGATGGCCGGCCTCGGCGCCCAGGTACTTGGCGGCGTTGGCTTCGGCGCCGCATTCCTGCCCGGCGTCGTAGCGCGACGCGGCGTTCAACATCATGAGCTGCGCCGCCTCGAGCTCCATCCAGCTTTCGGCGAGCGGATGCTGGATCGCCTGGTTGCGGCCGATCGGGCGGCCGAACACGACGCGTTCCTTGGCGTATTGGGCGGCGCGCGCGAGCGCGGCGCGACCGAGCCCGATCGCCTCGGCGGCAATCAGGATGCGCTCGGGGTTGAGGCCGTGCAGCAGGGTCTGGAAGCCGCGGCCCTCCTCGCCGATGCGGTCGGCCACCGGCACGCGCAGCCCGTCGATGAACAAGAGGTTCGAGTCGACCGCCTTGCGCCCCATCTTCGCGATCTCGCGCACCTCGACGCGGGCGCGATCGAGATCGGTGTAGAAGATCGACAGCCCCTCGGTCGGCTTGGCGCACGCCTCGAGCGGCGTCGTGCGCGCCACCAAGAGGATCTTGTGGGCGACCTGGGCGGTCGAGATCCACACCTTGCTGCCCGACACGACGTAGTGGTCGCCGTCGCGCACCGCCTTGGTGCGCAGGTGCGTGGTGTCGAGCCCGACGTTGGGCTCGGTGACGCCGAAGCACGCCTTCTCACGCCCGGCGATCAGCGGCGGCAGCATGCGGCGGCGCTGGTCGTCGGTGCCGAACACGACCACCGGATTGAGCCCGAAGATGTTCATGTGGATGGCCGACGCGCCGCTGAACCCGGCGCCCGACTCGGCGACCACCTGCATCATCAGGGCCGCTTCCGTGATGCCGAGACCGGCGCCGCCATAGGCCTCCGGCATCGCGATGCCGAGCCAGCCGGCGCGCGCCATCGCGCCGTGGAACTCCTCCGGGAAGCCGCCCTCGGTGTCGTGCGCAAGCCAGTAATCGGCGCCGAACCCGGCGCACAGCTTGCCAACCTCATCGCAGATGCGCCGCTGCTCCTCGGAAAGTGAAAAGTCCATCGCCGCTCATCCTACCGCGAAGAATTGGGTCGATATGGTTCAACGTCGGCCGGTATTGTGCACGACTCGGGCGCGCGAGGGCAGGAAGACCGTATGCGGGTCAAGCGCGGAACGCTGGCGGCGGCGGGCGCCGCGATCCTTCTCGTCGCGGCATGCCGCTGGATTGCAACCGCGGCCGCCCTGGAATTCTCCGTGGTCGGCTCGCCGCCCGAGGCGATCGTCGCGACCGGCGACATCGTCCGCGACGATGTCGCCAAGTTCCAGCGCTTGACGGCGAGCCTGCCGCGCCGGCCTGGCACCGTCTATTTGTCGTCGGGCGGCGGGTCGCTGGGCGAGGGCATGGCGCTCGGCAGCTTTTTCAGGAGCGAAGGCTTCGCAACCCGGGTCGGACGCAACCAGAGCTGCGCCAGCGCCTGCGTGTTCGCGTTCCTCGGCGGCATCATCCGCGAGGTCGATCCCGCCGGCCGGGTCGGCGTCCACATGGCATCGCTCATGCTGGTCGAGGAGTACGTCCAGAACCTGAAGAATCTGCTGCTCGACAACGAGATCCCGCTCGACACCAAGATCAGGCTGATCATCGCGCTCAACGAGCAAGCCGCGGCCAGGGCGGCCAGCGCCGAGGCCAGCTACCTGGTCAGGATGGGCGTCTCGCTCCGCATCCTGAAGCCGATCACCGACAACCTGCAGACCCAGATCCATTGGCTGACGCGCCAAGAGCTGGTCGACTACAACGTCGTCAACGTGAAGTGAGGCATGAAGCGGCAGAACCGTGTCACCCCGTTCGGCACCATCGTGCGGCCACCCGCCGGCAGCGCCGCGCGCGGCGATTTCCTCGGTAACCGGGGCTGCCTGCACGACGACCATGGCGAGCTGCGCGGCCGGCCTTGGCGAACCCGCGCCTGGATCACCTGCCGGCTGGCGTTCAAAGGCCGCCGCCGCGCGCTGATGACGCCGCGGCGCTGGACCGAGCTGTTCTTCCTCGACGAGGCCACGGCGTTCGCCGCCGGCCACCGGCCCTGCGGGGAGTGCCGGTGGCACGACTACCAGCGCTTCCGCGCCTGCTGGCCCGCGCTGGCGGGGCGGCCGGTCGACCAGCTCGACGCCGTGCTACACCGCGAGCGGGTCGACGCGACGGGGCGTCAAGTCGTGCGCACGATGCGCTCGGACGACTTGCCCGATGGGACCTTCGTGGCGCTCGCGGCGGCGCCCGACCGGGCGCTGCTCAAATGGGGCGAGCGCCTGTTTGCCTGGTCCCTGGACGGCTACGCCCCCGCCGGCCTGCTGCCGCCGGACGTCCTGGTCCTGACCCCGCCGGCCCTGATCGCGGTCCTGCGCCGGGGCTACCGCCTGGCGATCCATGCCAGCGGGCCGCTGGACGGCGCGCCCGGGGAATGATCTCCTAGGCGCGCGATTTCCCTAAAATTGGCGCGGCTTAGAGCCCGTGATTGCGACGAATTCACCAAAAAATCAGAGTTGCCGTGCCATAGTGTCGTCGGCTCTGTGTTATGCATCGGCTGGGGGCACCGCGAGCCCCTCCCGGACGGTCGACCATAGGCATCACGCGTGTCCATGACTGACGAAGCGACGGAAGCGCGCCCGCGTGCGAAGCCGACGCCGAGCCCGGAAATCCAGGCGCTCGACAAAGAGATTCGCACGCGCTTCGCACGCCGCACCGATGCGCTCGAATCGTTCCTCAACCAATGGATCAAGCTCGACGACGCCCAGGTGATGTTTTTCGCCGCGCGTGGCGGCCAGGGCGAGAACTACCTGCAGTATCTGCTGTCGGCCGGTGACATCCCGATGGCGCTCGGCGTCGCGCGCATGTGCTCCGGCTTTGCCGGCACGACCGATTCGGAGCGCATCGTCGCGTTCCTGAACAACATCGATCGCGGCGGCAACGACATGTGGCACTACCTCGCCGCCAATCTGACCGAGCGCGAGGACGAGGACTCGCTTGAGATCGCCAAGCTGCTGATCCAGCTCGAGATCGACTACTGCCGCAAGAACGACAATGACGAAAGCCCGCTCGGCCGGCTGCTGATTCCCGAGGTCAAGTGGCAGTCGCTCAACAGCATGCTGCGCGCCAAGACCCTGACCTTGGCGGAGATTCGGGTATCGCTCCCAGAACGCGTCGTCAACGATCCGCAGCTGAGCGGCGAGATCCTGACCGGGATCTTCTTCTCCGACATCACGAACAACCAGGGCCGCTTCATCCTGCACATGCTCGAGCAGGCTCTGAGCCCGAAGATGGAGAACGAGGAACGCGCGCAGCTCGCCGCGGTGTTCTTCGAGTATGTGGGCGGCAAGCGGGTCGAGACCGTGCTGATGCGGCTGGTCGAGACCGATCTCAAGGACGTGCTCGAGCGCCTGCTCGTGCTGCTGCAGCGTGTCGCCGAGGAGAGCACGGCGGCGATCGCAGCGACCGATCTGCAGCTCGCCAAGGGCCAGCAGCAGGTGTTCCTCTATCGCCGGTTGGGCCGGCGCAACCGGCTGTTCCAGAGCCTGCTGCACAAGTGCATCGCGGCCGACCAGCCCAACTACATCACCGCGATCCTCGGCATGCTGCGCAACGAGGAGATCGTCGTGCTCCGGCGCAACGGCCGCAGCGAGAGCGGCGACCGCGAAGTCCTGGTGATCGACAAGAGTTCGCCGGCGCCCGCCAACCCGGCGCTGTCGCTGCTGCTCCAGCAGGACGCGCGCGGCAACACGGCGTTCCACAGCGCGGTGCTTACCAGCAAGCTGGAGTGCCTGCGCAAGGTGTTCTTTGGCCTGTCGCTGATCGACTCGTACGCCATCATCAAGCGTATCCCGAACCGTTACGGCCTGACCGTCTCGGATCTGCTGTCGCCCAAGGACGCCTACGGCAAGCTGTCGGTCGAGATCAAGGCGCAGCGCCTGACCGTCGAGGACGCCCAGGCGCTGTTGAACACCATCAAGGCCAGCGATCGGCGCGTCCATGAGTACATGGGCGAGGCGCTCCGCAAGGCCGAGGACGTGATCGCGCGGACGGGCGGCGCCAAGGTCGCCAAACCGACCTTCGACCTCGCGCGCATCCCGACCGTCCAGCTGATGCTGCAGCAGCAGGGTGGCGCTCGGCCGCCGGCCGCCGCACCAGCGGCGCCCGCCCAACCGCCGCGACCGCCGACGCGCTGAGCCGCGCGGGGTCTTGCTTGCCGCTTCTGCTCTTGTTGGCGCTCGCGGGGCTTCGCCCCTGCCGCGCGGGCTAGCGGACGGCGGTGATCATCGCCTGATAGAGCGTCTTCAGCATGTCGCCGGGGCGCTGGGTGCCGTACTTCAAGCTGTTCTTGCCGGCTTCGATGACCTCCGGCGTCGGGTCGAGCGGCACCACCACCATGCCGGCCTTCTTGAGCGCCGCCAGAACCGCGTCGGCCTGCGCCGTGTAGTCCTCGAAGAAATAGCGCTTGTCGGCCTTGCGAATCGCCTGGGCGATGGTGTCGGCCAACTTGACCTGCTTCATGACGCTGATTCCCGCCGTGAGGCCCCGATCATCCGCCATCAGGGCGCGCGATTGAAGCGCGATTGCCCTTGCGCTGCCTGCAGCTAAGCCCAGATAGTGGGCCGGTTCGGGCGATGGCGACCGGAGCGAGAAACATGCGGGCCTGGCGCGCCGGTGTGACGATCTGGGCCGTGGCGGCGTTGCTTGCGTTCGCCGGCCCGGTGATCGCGCAGGCGCCGACCCCGCCGACCCCCGGCGCCGCCAAGACGATCCCGGTCGACCTCGAGCTCGTGCTCGCCGTCGACGTGTCGCGCAGCATCGATGCCGACGAGTTCGAGCTGCAGCGCCAAGGCTACGCCCGTGCCATCGTCAACCCGAGCGTGATCGGCGCGATTCAGAGCGGCGCGATCGGCGCGATCGCGGTGGCCTATGTCGAGTGGTCGGGCGCCGATCAGCAGAAGACCGTGGTCGACTGGACGCTGATTCGCGATCCAGGCTCGGCGCAGGATTTCGCCGCCGCGATCCTGGCGGCGCCGCGCTCGTTCGCCGCCTACACCTCGATCAGCGGCGCCATCGACTACTCGATGCGCCTGTTCGAAACCAACCGCTACGAGGGCTCGCGCCAAGTCATCGACGTCTCGGGCGACGGCAGCAACAACAGCGGCCGACCGGTCTGGCTGGCCCGCGACGCCGCGATCGAGGTCGGAATCACGATCAACGGGCTGGCGATCATCAACGACCGGCCGAACCCGTTCAGCCGGCCCGAGCCCAAGCTCGACGACTACTACAAGGAGAACGTGATCGGCGGCAGCGGTGCCTTCGTCGGGATCGCCGAAGACTTCACCTCGTTCGCCAGCGCCATCCTGTCCAAGCTGATCAAGGAGGTCGCGGCAGCGCCCGACCTGCCGGTCCGGACCCGCCTCGCGGGGGCCCGTTAACGATATCTCTTTACGCGTTGTAAACCGTTTTAATCGACTTTTGCTGATTGTGTCCCGGTCTCTCGCGAGGCTGGAGCAGCCCCGTTAACTTTTCAAACCGGTCCGCATGACGGTCCCGTTCTCCGGCCTCGCCGACCCCGGCACTGGCCCCAAGGCCAGCAAGGTCGGGGGCTACAACATCGACCATGCGGTGCTGACCGGGATCAAGACCGCCAGTAAGTCGACCGGGGTCGATTTCGGCTACCTGATGGCCCAGGCGGCCCAGGAAAGCAGCTTCCAGGCCGACGCGCGGGCGAGCACGTCGAGCGCCACCGGGCTTTACCAATTCCTAGACTCGACGTGGCTGTCGATGATGCGCACCCACGGCGCCAAGTACGGCTTCGCCGACCTCGCCTCGCGCATCCAACCGGACGGCCGCGGCGGCTTCTCGGTCGCCGACGCGTCCCACAAGCAACAGATCCTCGACCTGCGCAAGGACCCCAAGGTCTCGGCGGTGATCGGCGCCGAATTCGCGCTGTCGAACAAGGAGCATCTCGAGGGCGAGCTTGGCCGCCAAGTCGGTTCGACCGAACTCTATCTCGCGCACTTCCTGGGCGCCGGCGGCGCCAGCCGCTTCCTCAAGGCGATCGAGCGCAACACGAACCAACCGGCGGCCGACCTGCTGCCCCAGGCGGCGGCGGCCAACCACGGCGTGTTCTACGATCGCGACACCGGCCGCGCGCGCACCGTCGGCGATATCTACAAACTGTTCGCGCGCTCGATCGAGACCAAGCAGACCCAGTTCGCCGACGCCCACGGCATGACGACCGCGGCGCCGAGCGCGCCGGCGTTCACGACGGCAGCGGCGTCCGGCACGTCGAGCGTGCGCAGCGTCCCCGCGGTGGCATTCCTCAAGAACGCGCCGCCCTCGGCCACTGGGTCGCTCGGCCCGAGCACCGGCGACATCGGCGGCCCGAGCCTGTCGCTGCTGTCGATCCTCGCGCTCGCCGCGCTCGAGCCGCCCGATCCGACCTCCGCCCTGGGCGGCCGCGAGACCACCGACGGTCGCGTCATCCACAGCGACGGCCGCGTCACCCGCTCGGCCAAGCGCGACCAGCCGGCCGCCGATCCGGCTGTCAAGCGGACGCTCGATAAGTCGATCTAGCGTTTTTGGGCGCTCGCGGGGCTTCGCCCCTGCCGCTTCGTTCTTTGGGCGCTCGCGGGGCTTCGCCCCTGCCGCTTCGTTCTTTGGGGGCTCGCGGGGCTTCGCCCCTGCCGCTTAGTCGCGGCTGTTCCACGCGTAGT
>JACQAI010000374.1 GCA_016195115.1 Pseudomonadota bacterium | reverse complement strand
GGGCGCCGCCGCCGCGCGTTCGGCTGACGCGGCATGTGGCCCTGCCGATCCGCGGTATCAGCGCGTACTCGAGCTCGAGCGCGATTATCGCTATGCAGAGGCGGCCCCGCTCGCGCTCGAGATGCTGGTGCAGCACGAGCTGCTCGTCGGCCCCGATCATCCCGAACTGCTGCCGTGCCTCGAGCGCGTATCCGAGATCTTTGCTCGCGCCGACCGTCGCACCGAAGCCGAGCCGTACTACCAGCGTCTACGCGTGATGCGCGTCAAGGTGCCGACGGACCTGCTGGCCGAGCAGGAGCGCACGCTCGGGCCCGATCACCTCGAGGTCGCGGCGACGCTCGACCGCCTGGCGGGGGTGTACGATCTCGAGGGGCGCGACGATCTGGTCGAGCCGTTCTACCGGCGCAGCCTGGCGATCCGGGAGAAGGCGCTCGGCCCCGATCATCCCGACGTGGTCGCGAGCTTGAAGCGCTTGGCCGGTGTCAACCGGCTCCTGCGCCGCGCCGAGGTCGCCGAGGCGCTGTACCGGCGGGTCGCCGAGATCAATGCCAGGACGCGCGGCGGCAACGATCGCGAGACTCTCGGAGCCGTGTTCCAGCAGGCGAAGGCATATCACAGCCAAAATCGCTTGGCCGATGCCGAGCCGCTCTATCGGCAGGTCCTCGCCGGCGAGGCGGCGTTCGCCGCTGGCGACCCGATCCCCTTCCAGGCCCTCGGCCTCCTCGCCGAGCTGTATTTCGTCCAAGACCGGTTCGCCGAGGCCGAGCCCCTGTATCGCCGGCGCCTGGCGATCGAGGAGCAGCGGGGAGGTGCCGACGATACCGAGCTCGCCCAGACGCTCGACCTGCTGGCGCAGGTCTATAAGGGTCTGGGCCGTCCGCGTGACGCCGAGCCGCTCCAGATGCGCAGCGCTAGGCTGATGATCAGGAAACTGGGCGAAGATCACACGGGCGCGGCCGCGGCGATGATCAAGTTGGCTACGGCTTCCTACGCGGCCGGCAACTACCTGGAGACCGAACGGCGCAGGGCGCGCGCCCTTGTGACCCAGGAGAAGGCCTTTGGCGAGTCCGGGATCGTGGCGCGGAGCCTCAACGTTCTCGCCGGAGCGTACTTCGCCCAAGGTCGCTCCCAGGACGCCGAGCCGCTGCTGCGGCGCGCGCTGGCGATGTGGGAGAGCCTCGGCGGCGCCGAGCATGCCGACGCCGCGCAGATCGTGGGCAATCTGGGCGCGCTGTATCTCGATCAAGGTCGCTTCATTGAGGCTGCGGGGCTCGTCGCGCGCGCCCTCGACATGATAGCGAAGTCGCGCGGGCCCGATCATCCCGATCTGGCGCACACCCTCGATGTCGCGGCGCAGCTGCACGACAACGCGGGCCTCACCGCCGAGGCCGAGCGGCTGTATGCGCGCGGGCTGGCGATCCGCCTGAAGGCACTCGGCGACGATCATCCCGATGTTGCCCGCACGCTCACCGGCTTGGCCGTGGTATACGCGAAACAAGGCCGGATCGACGATGCCGAACGCCTCCACGTCCGCAGCATCGCGATTCACGAGCGTGCGCTGGGCCCGGATCATCCGCAGACAGCGGATGCGCTCCACACGCTCGCCTCTCTCTACGCCCGCGATGGCCGCGCGGCCCATGCCGAGGCGCTGCTCGATCGGGGTCTGCGGATCTACGAGACCGCGCTGGGCGCCGACCATCCTCGGATCGTCACGGTGCTGCGCGATCTGGCGAGGCTGCATCAGGCCGGGGGGCGGCCGGCTGCGGCAATCGCGTCGAGCCGCCGCGCGGTCGACATTCTGGCGCGCCGCATTGGCGCGCGTCCCGACGACCGTGCCGGCGGCAGCGCGGTCGAGCAAGCCAGCCACCGGAGCTATTTCCTGCAGAACGTCGCGCTGGTCGCCGCCGCCGGCGAGGCGAGCGCCGCCGCCGAGAGCTTCCGAGTGGCGCAGTTCGCGCAGTTATCGACCGCCGGGCGCGCGCTCGCCGGCACGGCAGCGCGCTTCGCTGCGGGCAGCGACGCGCTCGCCGGGGTCGTGCGCGAGCGCCAGGATCTCACCACGCGCTGGCGGCAGCTCGATGCGGCGCTCGTCGAGGACGCGAGCAAGCCGCCGGACCAACGCGACGTCGTCGCGGTCGCGCGCCTGCGCGAGCAGCACGCGGCGACCGGCGTGCGGCTGGATGCGCTCGATGCGCGGATTGCCGCCGAGTTTCCCGCCTACGCCGAGCTCAGCAATCCCAAGCCGCTCGAGCTGGCGGCGGCCCAGGCACTCCTCGCGCCCGACGAGGCCCTGCTGGTCTACTTGGCGACCCCGGACGAGACATGGCTGTGGGCGCTGCGGCGCGACCGCGCCGGCTTCCACCGCCTGGCCATCGACGAGACCGCGCTGGCGGCCGAGGTCACCGGGCTGCGGGGCGGGCTCGCCCCGGAGCACAACCCGACGCTGAAGCCGTTCGACGCCCGGCGTGCCTACACCCTGCATCAGACGATCCTGTCGCCGGCGACGCCGCTGCTCGACGGCGCGCGCCACGTCTTCGTCGTGCCCGACGGCGCGCTCGAAAGCCTGCCGATCGGCGTGCTGGTCACGCGGCCGCCCCGCGCGGAGCCCGCATCGCCAGAGCGCCATCGCGAGGTCGCCTGGTTCGCGCGTGAGCGCGCCGTCACGGTGCTGCCGTCGGTTGGCTCGCTGCGCGCGCTGCGCCAGTTCTCAGCGACGGCGCGGTCCGCCTCGCCGTTCGTCGGCATCGGCAATCCGGTGCTCGAGGGCACGCCGGGCGCGGCGCGCGGCGGCGTCAAGCTCACGAGCCTGTTCCGCGGCGCGCAGGCCGACGTCGCCGAGGTCCGCAAGTTGACGCCGCTGCCCGAGACCGCGGACGAGCTGCGCGCCGTGGCCAAGGCGCTGGGCGCCGGCGACGACGTGCTCTATCTCGCCGAGCGGGCTTCGGAGCCGGAACTGCGCCGCGCCGACCTCGCGCGCTACCGCGTGCTGTCGTTCGCGACCCATGGCCTGATGTCCGGCGAACTCAAGGGGCTCGCCGAGCCGGCGCTTGTTTTGACCCCACCACGCCAAGCGTCACCTGACAACGACGGGCTGCTCACGGCCTCGAAGGTCGCGACCCTGAAGCTCAATGCCGACTGGGTCGTGCTGTCGGCCTGCAACACCGCGGCGGCCGACGGCACGCCCGATGCCGGCGGCCTCTCCGGCCTGGCCAAGGCGTTCTTCTACGCGGGCGCCCGCTCGGTCCTAGTGTCGCACTGGTCGGTGCCGTCGAAGGCGACGGTCAAGCTGGTGACCGGC
>JACQAI010000373.1 GCA_016195115.1 Pseudomonadota bacterium | reverse complement strand
GTGGCGATCACGGCCGAGCCCGCGCGGTCGCAAGGGGACGTCGGCCTGGCATTCGGTAGCGCCGCCGGGGCGATTCCGGCCGCTTCCGTCGGCACCGCCGAGCAGGGGCGCCTGACCGCCGGCCTGGTGCGCGACGCCATGCGGCAAGCCGGGCTGGACGCGGCGACCACCCATCTCGTGTTCGTGCGCGCGCCGTCCAACCCGGTGCGCGCCGGCGCCGACGCCAAGGTGCGCGCCGCCGCCGCGCTCGGTGCCGCGGCGGCGCTCGGCGAGATCGCGCAAGCGTCGGTCAGCGACGACGCCTTCGGCGCCCGCCCCGAGCTGTTCTGCTCGCGCGCCTTCGTGGTCGCGCGGCACGACGGCCTCCTCCAACAAGTTCTCGTGCTCGGCGAGGCGCCGGGCGGCAACCCTGCCTTCCGCATCGCCCATGGCGTGCTGGCCGACCCGATCGACGCCCCCGGGGTCGCGCGCATCCTGGCCGCGCTCGGCCTCGCCGCCGCGCCGCAGCTGGCATCGGCCGACAGCCAGCGCGTCGTCGCGGTGATCGCCAAGGGCGACGCGCCGCTCAGCGGCACGGTGCGCGGCCTGCGCCACGTCATGAGCATCGACAACGACGTCGCGATGCACCGTCACGCGCGCGCCGCCTACGGCACCTTGCTCGGGTCGCTGATCGGCCACACGGCCTGCCTGGTGTCCGGCGGCGCCGAGCATCAAGGTCCCGCCGACGGCGGCTGTGCCGCCATCATCGCCCGCAGCGAGTGACATGCCCATGGATCGGATTCCCGCCATCGACATCGCGGACTTCTACAGCGCCGACGAGCCGGCGCGGCGCGCGATCGGCCAGGCGATCGGGCGAGCGTGCGAGGGCATCGGCTTCTTGCAAGTGGTCGGGCACCGGGTACCCGCGGCGCTGATCGACGACGTGCGCGCGGTGTCGCTCGCCTTCTTCGATCTGCCGCCCGAGGAGAAGCAGCGCTGCCGGCCGCCCGCCGGCGTGCTGCTGCGCGGCTACACGCCGCCCGAGACCAACACGCTGTCGCGCTCGCGCCGCATCGAGACGCCGCCCGACTTCCGCGAGATCCTGTCAGCCGGCAGCGCCCAGGTCACGGGCGCCGAATATCCCAGCTATCCCGGCGCCCGCATGTTCTACAACCCGAACATCTGGCCGGAGCGGCCGGCCGGCCTGGTGCCGCTGTTCTCCGCCTACGTCCGTGCGATGGAAGAGCTGTCGCGCGATCTGATGCGGTTGTTCGCGCTCGGCCTCGATCTGCCGGAGACCTATTTCGACGCCAAGATCGACCATCACTTCGGCGTGTTCCATTCGCTGCACTACGCCGCGCGCCGCGATCCGCCGCAGCCCGGTCAGCTGCGCGCGGGCGCACACAGCGACTTCGGCAGCCTGACGATCATCTACCCGCCGGCGGGCGGCGACGGCCTCGAGGTGCTGTCGCCAGCCGGGCCCTGGGTCGCGGTCGATCCGGTGCCCGGCGCCTTCGTGATCAACATCGGCGATCTGATGCAGCGTTGGACCAACGACCGCTGGACCTCTACCCTGCACCGCGTGGTCAATCCCTCGGACACGTCGGGCTGGCGCGAGCGCCGCCTGTCGCTCGGCTTCTTCTGCCACCCGAACTACGATGCGCCGGTCGCCTGCCTGCCCAGCTGTCTTGCTCCGGATGCGCGCCCGAAATACGACGACATCCTGGCCGGCGAGTACATGCGCCAGAAGATCATGGCGGTCCGCCACGTCGCCGAGTGACGGCATTTATTCCATCGGCAGGCCGGGATGCACCGAGCGGCCGCCGTCGAGCGGCGTGAACGCGATCGACAGCGACGGCATGCCGACCTCGGCGATGGTCTCCGGGGTCCAGCCGCCCTGGCGATGCACCATGCGTAACGGCCGCATGTGGCCGTAGACCGACAGCTCGGCGGCGCGCTGGTGGAACACCTGGCCGTTGACGTCCTTCGACTGCTCGGAGGCCAGGAACACGCACAGCGGCGCGATCGCGTCGGCGCGGCTGCGGCGCAGGCGCTCCTCGCGCAAGGCTGCCGCCGCCGGATCCTTGGGTGTCGGCACCGAGCGGGTCATGCGCGTGTCGGCCGACGGGCAGATGACGTTGCACGTGATGCCCTTCGAGGCGTTCTCCAGCGCCACGATCCGCGCCAGCGCGACGATGCCGAGCTTGGCCGCGCCGTAGTTGCACTGGCCGAGATTGCCGAGCAGCCCCGAGGTCGACGACACCATGATGATCCGGCCGTAGCCCTGCTCGCGGAACAGGTTGATGGCCGCGCGGTTGACGTTGAAGTGGCCGGTCAGGTGGACGTCCATCACCGCCTGCCAGTCCTCGGGAAACATGTTGTGGAACATCTTGTCGCGCAGGATACCGGCCGGGTTGAACACGATGTGCAGGCCGCCGAACGCATCGCGCGCCTGCTGCACCATGGCGAGGCAGTCGTCGAACGCCGTGACCGAGCCGTAGTTGGCGACCGCCTGGCCGCCCGCCGCCTTGATCTCGTCGACGATCTGCTGCGCCGGGGTCTGGTCGCCGCTGCCTTCGCCGCCGCCGCCGACGCCGCGATCGTTGACCACCACCTTGGCGCCGTGCTTGGCCATCAGCTTGGCGACCTCGGCGCCGACCCCGCGGCCGGAGCCGGTGCACAACGCGACGCGCCCATCGAGCATACCCATCGACCAATCCTCCCAGTGCTTGCTGCGTCAGTTGTCCCGGTCCGCGCGTGACTGTCAATTCGTGACGTAGCGCTCCAGCAAGGTCGCGCCGATGCGCTCGTTCTGGATCTCGGTCGAGCCGTCGACGTAGTTGGCGATGCGCGCCAGCGCGATGTGGCGGCCGATCGGATGCTCCTCGCGCAGGCCGGCGGCGCCCATCGCCTGCATGCAGTCCGACAGCCGCGCGACGATCATCTCGGAGGCGAATTTCTTGGCATGGGCGGCCGCGAGCAGCGCGTCGCCCTTGGCGTCGATGATCGCGGCGGCGCGATAGGCGAGCAACCGCGCGGCCTCGAGATCGTTGGCCACTTTGGCCAATGACCAACGTACACCCTGGTGGTCGATCACGCGCGCGCCGAACACCTGCCGCTCGGCGCCGTAGCGCAGCGCGCAGGCGAGCGCCGCCTCGAGCATGCCGCAGCACATCGCCGCGACGTAGGTGCGCGCGCCGTTGATGCTGCCCAGCGCCGTCTTGAAGGCGCTGCCCGGCGGGTAGAGGAGATCGGTGTCGGGGCAGAAATAGTCGGTGAGGCGAAAGCCGCCGGCGCCGATCGCATGGCCGCCCATCAATTGGTAGGGCGCGACGCGGTCGAAGCCGGGACGGGTGCCGTCGACCAGGAAGCACGCGATGCCCTTGCCGCGCGCCGCCGGATCGGTCTGGGCGTAGGTCACGAAGACGTCGGCGTGGGCCGCGTTGGTGATCCAGGCCTTCTCGCCGTCGAGCCGCCAGCCGCCGTCGACCTTGCGCGCCGTCGTCCGGATCGCCGCGAAGTCGCTGCCGATCCCGGGCTCGCTGAGCGCGGCACCGCCGAGCCGCTCGGCGCGCATCAGCGCCGGCACATAGCGCGCGCGGGGCTCCGGCTGGGCGTCGGTCGCGATCCGCCAGGCGGCGTTGTGGACGTTGATCAGGCTGAACGAGAACGCCATGCAGGCGCGCGCCAGCTCCTCGGCGACCCGCAGCTTGGCGAAGTAGCTCATGCCGAGGCCGCCGGCGGACTTCGGCACCTCGATGCGGAGCAGCCCGAGGGCTGCGGCTTGCCGCAGCGCGTCCAACGGCATCTGCCGCTCGCGCTCCCAGCGCGCGGCGTTCGGCATCACGACGTCGCGGGCGAACTGTTTGGCCCGCGCGACCAGATCGGCCTCTTCGGGGGTCAACGACGGCAGCATGGCGACCTCACGGGCGGCAGTTGCCCGAGCCTAGCATCGGCGCGCTAAGATGGCTCCAAACCTTGGGAGGAGGGGCCGATGTCATCCGCAGTCCCGGCGAGCGCACTCAGCAACCATCTGCCGATCCGCGAGGATTGGCTGGCCAAGCGCAAGGAGGACATCCTCGATCCCGACCTGCCGATCGTCGACCCGCACCACCACCTGATCGACCGGCCGCAGACCAACGGCGTCTACCTGCTGCCCGATTTCCTGCGCGACCTGGGCAGCGGCCACAACATCACTGCGACCGTCTATCTCGAGTGGCTGTCGATGTACCGCGCCGACGGCCCCGACGCGCTGCGCCCGGTCGGCGAGATCGAGTTCGCCAACGGCGTTGCCGCGATGTGCGCCAGCGGCGGCTACGGCAAGCCGCGGGTGTGCGCCGGCATCGTCGGCCATGCCGACTTGAATATCGGCGCGCTGATCGAGAAAACCCTCGAAGCCATGGTGGTCGCCGGCGGCGGGCGCTTCAAAGGC
>JACQAI010000372.1 GCA_016195115.1 Pseudomonadota bacterium | reverse complement strand
GCGATCCCGACGGTCTGGCGCGCGCCCTGGCCGCGGCGCTCGCGCGCCTGCACCGCCTGATCCCCGACCGGCTCGCGCTGCCCGGGCTGGGGGCGCCGCCGGCCGATCCGGCGCCAGCCGCGATCGCCGCCTGCCGCGCCGTGCTCGACCGCCGGCCGAACGCGCATCCCGTGCTCGAGTGGGGCCTGCGCGCGCTCGAGCAGGCACCGCCGGCGCCGCGCGGCGTCGTGCTGTGCCATGGCGATTTCCGCGCTGGCAATTTCTTGATCGACGGCGGGCGGCTGGCCGGCGTGCTCGATTGGGAGTTTGCGCGCTGGAGCGACCCGTGCGCCGACCTCGGCTGGTTCTGCACGCGCTACAAAGGCATGGCGTGGCGCGGCTGGTCGCCGGCGCGCGCCGCCGGCGGCCTGGTCGGGCGCGACGCCTTCCTCGCGCACTACGAGGGCGCCGCCGGCATCGCGGTCGAGCGCCGCCGCGTGCTCTACTGGGAGCTGATGGCCAATATCCGCTGGGCATTGTTCGCGCTCTGACCCTGAGCGACCGTTGGTTGGCCGGCGATGCGTGACCGTCCGGATGCCGGCGCGCTGGCCGAGTTGGCGGACCGCGCCGCGCGCGCCGGCGCGAGCCCCGACGCGGTCGCCTTCGCCCGCGCCATCATCGCGCGTGAGGCGGCCGCGGGCGAGGCACCGGTCGCCGCCTGGGCGGCGCGGTTGGCGGCGCTCTCCACGGCGCCGGAGCGCGACCCGGCGACGCTCGAGCGCCGGCTCGCCGGCGAGCTGCGCGCCGGCGGGCTCGATCACGGACCGCGGCGCGACGCGGTGCGCGCCCATCTGATCGCGACCGTGCGGGCCAAGCTCGCCGAGGTCGATCCCACCCTGGTTGCGACCTGGCCGCTGCTCGATGCGGGGTGCGAGCGATGAGCCTGCCGCGGCGATATTGGCAGGACATGACGACGACCGAGGTCGCGGCGCTCGACCACGCGCGGGTGATCGCGCTCCTGCCGGTGGCGGCGATCGAGCAGCACGGGCCGCATTTGCCGCTCGCGGTCGATGCGACGATCAACCGGGGCGTGCTCGAGCACGCGCTGACCTTGATGCCCGACGACCTGCCGGTCACCATCCTGCCGGCGCTGCCGATCGGCAAGAGCGACGAGCACGGCGCCTTCCCCGGCACGCTCAGCCTGAGCGCCGAGACGTTGATTCGGCTGTGGAGCGAGGTCGGCGACTCGGTGGCGCGCGCCGGCGTGCGCAAGCTCGTGCTGTTCAACAGCCACGGCGGCCAGCCGCAGATCCTCGATGTGGTGGCGAGCGGCCTGCGCGCCCGTCATGCCATGCTGGCGGTCGCGGTCAACTACTACCGGCTGCTCGACGCCGCGGCGATGTTCCCGGCCGAAGAGCTGCAGCACGGCATCCACGCCGGCGCGGTCGAGACCTCGATCATGCTCCACCTCGCGCCCGACCTGGTGCGGCGCGATCAGGCCGCCAAGGCGCCGTCGCTGTCCGAGGCGATGGCGCGCGACTACCGCTATTTGTCGCCGATCGGGCGCGCCGCGCCGTTCGCCTGGCAGACCCAAGACCTCAACCCGACCGGGGTGTGTGGCGATCCGACCCTCGCCGACGCCGAGCATGGCCGGCTTCTGGTCGAGCAGGCCGCGACCCGGCTGGTCGAGATCCTGCGCGAGGTCGATCGCTTTCCGCTCGAGTGGCTGCACGCCAGCAGCTGAGCCGACTTGATCGGCTTCGCCGGTTCGGGGTTTGATGCGCTCGCGGGGGCTCCCGCCCGCCAAACTCGAACGAGGCGATCGCCATGACACCGTTCTCGAAGCTGGGCAAGTCGACGATCGCGGCGTGGGCGGCCGCCCTGCTGCTGGCGAGCCTGCCGTTCGGCGGCGCGCACGGCCAGGCCGCGCTGACCAAGGTGACCTTCGGCACCGACTGGCTGGCCGAGGCGGAGCATGGCGGCTTCTACCAGGCGCTCGCCGCCGGCATCTACAAGAAGCACGGGCTCGACGTCACGATCCGCCAGGGCGGCCCCAACCTCAACATCCTGCAGAACGTCGCCGCCGGCGTCGTCGACTTTCAGATGACGCAGGAGCCCTTCTTCCTGTTCAGCAACGTCAAGGAGAACATCCCGGTCGAGGCGCTCGGCGCGTTCTTCCAGAAGAGCGCGCGCGTGCTGATGACCCATCCCGGCCAGGGCAACGACACGCTCGAGCAGCTCAAAGGCAAGCCGGTGCTGATCTCGGCGTCGGCGCGCAACGGCTTCTGGCTGTGGCTCAAGGGCAAATACGGCTACACCGACGACCAGATCCGCCCCTACAACTTCAACTCGGCGCCGTTCCTTGCCGACAAGAAGGCGGCGCAGCAGGGCCTGCTGACCTCCGAGCCGTACTCGGTCGAGAAGGAAGGCGGTTTCAAGCCGCACGTCCTCCTGCTCGCCGACTTCGGCTACCAGGATTACAACAACCTCGTGATCGCGCAGTCGAAGCTGGTGCGCGAGCGCCCGCAGGTCGTCCAGGCCTTCATCGACGCCTCGATCGAGGGCTGGTACAGCTATCTCTACGGCGATCCCAAGCCCGGCAACGAGCTGATCCTGAAAGAGAACAAGGACATGACGCCGGATCTGATCGCCAGCGCGATCGCGCTCACCAAGCAATACGGCCTCGCCGACTCCGGCGACACGTTGACGCTCGGGATCGGCGCCATGACCGAGGCGAAGTGGCAGGCGATCTTCGACAGTGCCGCGTCCACGGGGTTGTTCCCGGCCAACCTCGAGTGGAAGAAGGCGTTCACCACCGCCTTCGTGAACAAGAAGCACGGCATCGATCTCAAGAAATAACCGCGCCCGTGTCGGTCGTTCGGCTGTCGCACGTCGGCAAGACGTACTCGAACGGCACGGTGGCGCTCGGCGGCGTCTCGCTCGACGTGCGCGCGGGCGAGTTCCTGAGCCTGGTCGGCCCGTCGGGCTGCGGCAAGAGCACGGTGCTGCGGCTGATCGCCGGGCTGGGCGAGCTCAGCAGCGGCCACATCGACTGGCCGGGCGCGACCGGTCTCGATGCCGCCGCCGGCCACGGCATCGGCTTCGTGTTCCAGGAGCCGACCCTGATGCCCTGGGCGAGCGTGTTCGCCAACGTCATGCTGCCCCTCAGGCTCAAGGGCGTGGCGCGCGATCAGGCGGCGCCGCGGGTCGCGGCGGCGCTCGCCCAGGTCGGTCTCGACGGGTTCGCCGGCGCCTACCCGCGCCAGCTCTCGGGCGGCATGAAGATGCGCGTCTCGATCGCGCGGGCGCTCGTCACGGAGCCGCGGCTGCTCTTGATGGACGAGCCGTTCGCGGCGCTCGACGAGATCACGCGCTTCAAGCTCAACAACGATCTGCTCGAACTGTGGCGCGAACATCGCTGGACAGTCGTGTTCGTCACCCACAGCGTCTACGAGTCCGTATACCTGTCCAACCGCATTGTCGTGATGGCGGCGCACCCCGGCCGCGTCGTCGCCGATCTTGCGATCGACGCGCCCTATCCGCGCGACGAGGCTTTCCGCACCTCGACCGCGTATAACGGCTTCTGCCGGACCGTCTCGGCGACCCTCCAGCAGGCGATGGCGGCATGATCGGCACGACCAGAGCGCCGCCCGAGATCGAAGCCGCGCCGGCCGCGGCGACGCTCGGCGCCGGCCCGCTCCAGATCGTCATGCCGATCGCGATCGGCCTGGTGATCCTCGGCGTCTGGGAGGCGGCGGTGCGCCTCTACGACGTGCCGGTCTACATCCTGCCCGGCCCGCTCCTGATCCTCACGACCCTGGTGACCGATTGGAGCTCGCTGTTCCAGGCGCTGCTCATCACCCTCCAGGTCACCGTCTCGGCGTTCCTGATGGCGGCGCTCGGCGGCGGCGTGCTGGCGATCGTGTTCTCGCGCTCGCGCTGGATCGAGCTCAGCCTGTATCCCTATGCCGTCATCCTGCAGGTGACGCCGATCGTGGCGATCGCGCCGCTGATCATCATCTGGGTCAAGGACACCTACGTCGCGCTGTTGATCTGCGCCTGGATCGTCGCCTTCTTCCCGGTGCTGTCCAACGCCACGCTCGGGCTGTCGTCGACCGATCACAACCTCCTCAACCTGTTCCAGCTCTACGGCGCGTCGCGGCGGCAGGTGCTGTGGTATCTCAGGGTGCCGAGCGCGATGCCGTACTTCCTCGGCGGCCTGCGCATCGCCGGCGGGCTGGCGCTGATCGGCGCCGTGGTCGCCGAGTTCGTCGCCGGCACCGGCGGCACCAACACCGGGCTCGCCTACCGCATCCTCGAATCCGGCTATCGGCTGCAGATCCCGCGCATGTTCGCCGCGCTGCTGCTGATCTCGCTCACCGGCATCCTGATTTTCGCAGCGCTGTCGCTGTTGTCGCACCTGGTGCTGCGCAACTGGCACGAAAGCGCCGTGCGGCGCGAGAACTGAGAAACGCCATGGTCGCCGCGCCGCCCGACGACGACGAGCTTGCAACCTCGAGCATCCTGATCCGGCTGGTGCGCGACTTCCCGGGCGAGCGCCTGACCATGGGCGATATCGTCGCAGCGCTGCAGGATCGCGCGTTCGGCCTCTTGATGCTGCTGCTGGCGTTGCCCAACTGTCCGCCGATGCCGGGCATCCCCTTCGTCTCGACCGTCACGGGCACGCCACTCGCGTTCTTCGCCGGCCAGCTGGCGCTCGGCTACCACACGCCGTGGCTGCCGGACCGGCTGCTGCGCCAGTCGATCGGCCGGGCGCAGCTCCTGCGCGCGCTGCTCGCGATCGCGCCCTACGTCCGGCGCGTCGAGCGCCTGCTCAAGCACCGCCTGCCGGGGCTCGCGACCGGCCTCGGCGAACGGTTCGCCGCCTCGATCGCCTTCGTCCTGGCCGTGATCCTGGCGTTGCCGATCCCCGGCGGCAATCTGCTGCCGGCATGGGCGATCGTGTTCTTCTCGCTCGGCATCCTCGAGCGCGACGGCGTGTGCGTCGTGGTCGGCTTCGGCGTGACCGTGGTCGCGCTCGCGATCGTCGCCCTGGTGCTGACGCTCGGTGTCAAGATGGCGCTCTACCTGATCACCAACGCGACGTTCTGAGCCCGGTCGCTGGGCTGCCGGTCTCGGTCGCCCTGACCGGGTTCGCCTCGACGCTGATCGCAAACCTCTTGAACAGATATCCCTGGATCGCCTATGCCGGTCTGGCGGTCATCACCGACGTCGCCGTCGACATGATCTGGCGCGGCGCCCATGAAGTCGGCGCAGCGATCTGACGGCAATCGGAAAAGCTTGGAGGAAGGGTGGAGAACTGGCTGAACCCGACTGACCTGAACGCGCTGGTTCAGGTCATCTTCGTCAATGTCGTGCTGTCGGGCGACAATGCCGTGATCGTCGGCATGGCGGCGGCCGGTCTCGAGCCCAAGCTGCGCAACAAGGCGATCGTCGCCGGCATCGTCGCCGCGACGGTCCTGCGCATCGTGTTCTCGCTGGTCGCGGTGCAGATGCTCGAGATCGTCGGGCTCTTGTTCCTGGGCGGCGCGTTGCTCGGCTGGGTCGCCTGGAAGATGTGGTGCGAGCTGCGCGAGGCCCATCTCGAGCAGGACGCCGACCACTCCGGCGAGTCCCATGTCGAGTTCCCGCACAAGACGTTTGCTGCCGCGATGTGGCAGATCATCGTCGCCGATGTGTCGATGTCGCTCGACAACATCCTTGCCGTTGTCGGCATCGCGCGCACCAACCTCACGATGCTGGTCGTCGGCCTGGTGATGTCGATCGTCCTGATGGCGGTGGCGTCGAGCCTGATCGCGGCGCTGCTCGCGCGCTACCGCTGGATCTCCTATATCGGCTTGGCGCTGATCGTGTTCGTCGCCGTCAAGATGATGTGGGACGGCGGTCTCGACGTCGCCCAGCATTTCGGCTGGAGCGGCACCCCCTGCCGCTAGAGCGGCAGGGGCGTAAGCCCCGCGAGCGACCAAGAGAAGCAATCGCGGCGGATGCCGAGGCCGCTCTAGGGTTTTGTGGCGCTCTCGGGGGCTGCACCCCCTGCCGCGGTGGCGGCAGGGGCGTAAGCCCCGCGAGCGATCAAAAGAAGTAAGCGCGGCGGATGGCGAGGCTGCTCTAAGGTCTTGCCGCGGTGGCGCCGCGGTGCGCCAACCCCTATGATTGGCTCAATCGCGCCAATTCTCGGGGGTTCCATGGGTTTCAGCATCTGGCATCTGCTCATCATCCTGGTCATCGTCGTGGTGCTGTTCGGCGCCGGGCGCGTGCCGCGGCTGATGGGCGACGTGGCGCAAGGCACCAAGGCCTTCAAGCGCGGCATGAGCGGCGACGCCGTCGCCGACGCCAAGGACAATCCGCCGGCCAAGCACGGCTGACGCCGGCCGCGGTGACGACCCATCGGCTCGACGCCACGGGTCTGATCTGTCCGCTGCCCGTGCTGCGGGCGCGCAAGGCAATGCGCGACGTCGCACCGGGCGGTTTGCTTGAGGTCCGTGCCACAGATCCCGCGGCGGTCAAGGATTTCGCGGCATTCTGTGAAGCCACCGGGCACGTGCTGGTCGACAGCCGCCAGGAGGACGGCGGCGTCTACGTCTTCGTGATGCGCAAGGCCGGTTGAGTCACGGCGTCGCGATCCTCAACCAGCGGCCCGGTGACATGCCGTAGGCGCGTTTGAACTGCCGGGTCATGTGGCTCTGGTCGGCGAAGCCGCTCGCGGCCGCGACCTCGGCCAACGGCACGTCCGACCGCATGAGGCGGCGCACGCGATCCAGACGCCGCATCACCAGGTAGCGATACGGACTGGTGCCGAGCCCGGCGCGGAAATGCCGGGCGAGCGCGAAGCGGTTCACGCCCGTGATGGCCTCGAGCTCGGCCGCACGCACCGCGCGCTCGAGGTTGGCGTCGAGGAAAGCGCGCGCCGCCTCGAGGGCGCGCCAGCACACCGCGCCGCCTGCCGCCCGTTCGACCGAACGGTCGAGCGCGGCCAGCGCCGTCGCAACGTCGAAGACGATCTGATCGCGCTGCAGGTCCTCCAGCGGCGCGTCGAGATCGTCGAGCGCCGGTGCCAGCGCCGCGATCAGCCGCGCATCGCGGGTGACCGGTGTGCGCACGAACGGCAGGGCGCGCTGGCCGCCGAGCGCCGCCTGGATGAGCCGCGGCTCGACGTAGGCCAGGCGATAGCGGAAGCCGGCAGCGGTCCCGGCGCGACCGTCATGGCGTTCGTCGGGATGCAGGACGACCGCGTGACGCGGCCGGCTGTGCTCGGTCATGCCGCGATAGTCGAACGACTGCACGCCGTCGAGCGTCAAGCCGATGGCATAGGTGTCGTGCCGGTGCGGGTCGTAACCGCGGCCGACAAAAAACGCTTCGAGACGCTCGATCCCCGGTTGGGCCGGCGCCGTCCGGAGCCAGTCGCGGGGCGCCGGCGCGCACGATCGTTCAAGACGCGGGGGGCGGGGCGGGTGCATCGGTTGAGCCATGGCGACGGATAGCAGACCAATCGGCGGATCTGCGCAACCGGGATGGTGTCATGGAGGACGTCGCGAGCTTCGTGTTGGCCGGCGTCGCGCTCACCGGCAGTCCCGGCCCGGCGACGCTCGGCCTGGCCGCCGCCGGTGCGGCCTACGGCATGCGCCGCAGCCTGGCGCTGTTCGTCGGCATCCTCGCTGGAGTCCTGGTCGTCATGATGGTGACGGCGGGCGGCCTGACCGGCTTGATGCTGGCGCAGCCGGCATTGGCGCGAGCCGTGGCGCTGCTGGCCGCAGCGTACATGCTGTACCTCGCCTATCGCATCGCCATGGCGCCGCCGCCGGGCGACGGCCAGGCCGGCGATCGACCCCCGGGCTTCGTGCTCGGCGTGTTTCTAGGGGTCGGCAATCCGAAGGCCTATGTCGCCATGGCGGCGCTGTTCTCGGGCTTCGTGCTGGTGCGCGATCGTCCGGTCGCCGACGTGGTCGCCAAGATCGTGATCCTGGTCGCGATCATGATCGTGGTCGACTGGGTTTGGTTGTTGGCCGGCGCAGCGCTGACGCGCGCCTTTCACCGGCCGGTGCTCGGCCGCGCCATCAACATCGGCTTCGCCGTGCTGCTGGTCGCGTCGGTCGCCCTGACCCTCGTCCTCTAGCGCAAGCGCGCTGGATCGAGCGCCGCAGCGCTGACGCCCTGGTCCGCGATGTCGGCCGGGATCGCGCGGCCGGTCGCCAGCGCGGCGACGACGCGGCCCATCGCAGGCGACGTCTGGATGCCATAGCCGCCCTGGCCGGCGGCCCAGAAGAAGCCCGGCGCGCCGGGCGCCTCGCCCGCGACCATGGTCTTGTCGGCGACGAAGCTGCGCAGGCCCGCCCATTTGTGCGTCACCCGCCCGACCTTGAGCGTGGTGCAGTGCTGCAGCCGGTCGATCGCCAGCGCGATGTCGTAGTCCTCGGGCTGGGCGTCGGTCGGCGGCGACGGGGTCTCGTCGGCCGGCGAAGCAAGCAGGCGTCCGGCGTCGGGCTTGACGTAGCACGTCTCGTCGACATCGATCGCCAGCGGCCAGGCATCGATGCGCGCGCCGGCCGGCGGCTCGAACATCAGCACCGTGCGCCGCTTCGGCACCAGCCCGATGGTCGGCACGCCGGCGAGCCGCGCGACCTCGTCGGCCCAGGCGCCGGCGGCGTTGACCAGCACCGGCGCCGCGAACGTGGTGGCGCCGGCGTCGACCTTCCAGCCGGGTGCGATGCGCGCGATGCGCACGCCGGTGTGCAGCACGCCGCCGCGCGCGCGGAAGCCCTTGAGGAAGCCCTGCAGGATGGCGTGGACGTCCATGTCCATCGCGTCGGCCTCGTAGTGGGCGTAGCGCGCAACCGCGCGGTCGAGCGGCGGAAACAGCGCCGCGGCGCGTTGCATGTCGATCTCGCGCACGTGCTCGCCATACTCGGCCAGCGCCGCCGCGAAGGCAGTGTGCCGATCGGCGGCGGCATAGGTCAGCACGCCGCGCGGCGCCAGCAGCGGACTGGCCGAAAAGCCGTCGGGCGGCGCGCTCAGGAAGCCGCGGCTGGCGCGCGTCAGGGCGCGGATCGTGGCGTTGCCGTAGGTCTCGGTGAACAGCGCCGCCGATCGCCCGGTGGTGTGATAGCCGGGCTGATCCTCGCGCTCGAGCATGATGACGCGGCCTTGCTTGCTGAGCTCGAACGCCGCCGACGCACCGGCGATGCCGGCGCCGATCACGAGAAAATCCGCATCCATGGGACACTGCTTAGCAGCAGGACGTTGACGGGGAAAGCGGCTCTGGACCGTGCCGAGGGCAGCCGGCATAGTCCGGTCGGAAGGAGGCACCGCGATGACGACCCTGCTGTACGTCCACGACGCGTGCCTCGAGCACGATCCGGGGCCGTCGCATCCGGAATCCCCGGACCGTCTGCGCGCGATCCGAGCCCGCCTCGAGGAGCCGGACTTCGCCGAGCTCGAGGTACGGATCGCGCCGCGCGCCGAGCTCGACCAGATCGCCCGGGTGCATCCGCGCGACTTCGTCGATGAGGTGCTGGCCGCGATGCCCGAGCGCGGCTACGTGCGCATCGACGCCGACACCATCGTTTCTCCAGGGAGCCGAGAGGCATCGTTGCGCGCCGCCGGCGCGGTGTGCGCCGCGGTCGACGCCGTGATGACGGGCGAGGCGCAGAACGCCTTCTGCGCCGTCCGGCCGCCCGGCCACCACGCCGAGCCGACCGCCCCGATGGGCTTCTGCGTGTTCAACAACGTCGCGATCGGCGCGCTGCAGGCCCACGCCGCGCACGGCTGCGAGCGGGTCGCGGTGATCGATTTCGACGTCCACCACGGCAACGGCACCCAGGCGATGTTCGCCCCGCACGCCAACCGCTTCTTCGCCTCGACCCACCAGTATCCGCTCTATCCCGGCACCGGCGCGCGCTCGGAGCGCGGCGTCGGCAACATCGTCAACGCGCCGCTGCCGCCCGGCGCCGGCGGGCCCGAGTTCCGCCACGCCATGAGCGAGCTGATCCTGCCGCGGCTCAGCGAGTTCGCGCCCGACTTCATCCTGATCTCGGCCGGCTTCGACGCCCACGAGGATGATCCGCTGGCCTCGCTGCGCCTGCACGAGGCGGACTATGCCTGGATCACCACCGAGATCCTGCGCATCGCGCGCTACAGCTGCCAGGGCCGGGTGGTCTCGACCTTGGAAGGCGGCTACGACCTGACGGCGCTCGCCGAATCGGCCGCTGCCCACGTCCGCGCCTTGATGGCCGGGTGACGGCCGCTTACACTCCGGCCGCCGCTCGCAACCGGATATTGCCCACATGGCTGAAGGCCCTCTGCCTGACGACATCTCGACCATGAGTTTCGAGGACGCCATCAAGGAGCTCGAGGCGATCGTCAAGAAACTCGAGGACGGCAAGGGCAAGCTCGACGACGCGATCGATTCCTACGAGCGCGGCACCTTGCTGCGCCGCCACTGCGAGGCCAAGCTCGCGGAAGCCCAGGCGCGCATCGACAAGATCGTGCCGGCCGCGGACGGTGCGGTCAAAACCGTGCCGTTCGAGACCACATAGCACCCGCGAAGCTAGATCCCGATGACCCTCGACGACGCCATGACCGCCGCGGCGAAAGCCGTTGAAGATCAGCTCGACAGGCTACTGCCGGTTTCGGACGGTCGCGAGAAGCGCGTCCACGAGGCGATGCGCTACTCGAGCCTGGTCGGCGGCAAGCGGCTCAGGCCGTTCCTCGTGCTCGAGAGCTCGAAGCTGTTCAACGTCTCGCCGAGCTGCGCGCTGCGCGTCGCCGCCGCGGTCGAGATGATCCATTGCTATTCGCTCGTGCACGACGACCTGCCGGCGATGGACGACAGCGCGCTGCGGCGCGGCCGGCCGACCACCCACGTGCAGTTCGACGAGGCGACCGCGATCCTCGCCGGCGACGGGTTGTTGACCCGGGCCTTCGAAGTCTTGGCCGATCCGGCCAGCCACGGCGATCCCCAGGTCCGGGTCGAGCTGGTGAGCGCGCTCGCGGCGGCGTCCGGTCCGGCCGGCATGGTCGGCGGCCAGATGTTCGATCTGTTGGCCGAGCACGACAGCACGCTCGACATCGGCGCCATCACGCGGCTGCAGCGCATGAAGACCGGCGAGCTGATCGCCTTCTCGAGCACCGCCGGCGCGATCCTGGGCAAGGCGCCGCACGTGTCCCGCGCGGCGCTCGCGGCTTACGCCCACGATCTCGGCCTGGCGTTCCAGATCGCCGACGACCTGCTCGACGTCGAGGGCGACGCCGCCGAGGTCGGCAAGGACGTCGGCCGTGATGTCGACGCCGGCAAGGCGACGTTTGTTTCCATCTTGGGCCTGGAGCGCGCGCGCGCCCAGGCGGGGCTGTTGGCCAAGCAGGCGGCGGCGCATCTCGAGTCGTTCGCCGAGAAGGCCGAGCTGCTGCGCCAGGTCGCCGAATTCGTGGTGACGCGGCGCCACTGAGCGCCGCCGCGGCGATGGCGGATGACAAGCCGCGCCGCCAACGGGCCGATCTCCTGATGGTCGAGCGCGCTCTCGCGCCGACGCGCGCCAGGGCCCAGGCCCTGATCCTGGCCGGCAAGCTGTTCGCCGGCGAGGCGCGCGTCGACAAGCCCGGGCAGTTGCTGCCCGACGACGTCGCGCTGGCGCTGCGCGGCGAGGACCATCCCTGGGTGTCGCGCGGCGGCGTCAAGCTGGCGCACGGCCTCGATCACTTCGAGCTCGATCCGCAGGGCACGATCGCGCTCGATATCGGCGCCTCGACCGGCGGGTTCACGGACGTGCTGCTGCAGCGCGGCGCGGCGCGGGTCTACGCGGTCGACGTCGGCCGCGGCCAGCTCGATTGGCGGCTGCGCAACGATCCGCGCGTCGTCGTGCTCGAGCGCACCAACGCGCGCCACCTGACGCGCACCGAGGTGCCCGACGCGATCGATCTGGTGGTGTGCGACGCCAGCTTCATCGGGCTCGAGACCGTGCTGCCCGCGGCGCTGGCGCTGACCCGCCCGGGCGCCCGCCTGATCGCGCTGATCAAGCCGCAGTTCGAGGTCGGCAAGGCCCGCGTCGGCAAGCGCGGCGTGGTGCGCGACCCGGCGCTGCACGAAGAGGTGTGCGCGCGCCTCTCGCGCTGGCTCGCCGAAACCATGGGCTGGCGCGTGCTCGGCATCACGCCCAGCCCGATCCTCGGGCCCGAAGGCAACCGCGAGTTCCTGATCGCCGCGGTGCGCGACGAGTCTAGCGCAGATCGATCGGCGTGTTGAGCTCTCGGGCGCGGGTCGCCGCCTCGACGCGATCGAGCAGCGGCGCCAGCACGTCGGCGATGCGCGCCATCGCGCGCACCGCGACCGCGGTGCGGTCGAGGTCGCCGATCAGCTTGAGGATGCGATCGAGCGGGCTGCGCTCGGGCGGGAAGACTGCGAGCTTCACGGATGTGTCGGGCGCCAGCTTGGCGAGCGACTTGGCCGCCGCGAGCGCGTCGTTGAAGCCGCCGGTCGCGTCGGCTAGGCCGACCGCGACTGCTTGGCGTCCGGTCCACACGCGGCCGCGCGCGACCTCGTCGAGCTTGGTCGCCGCCAGCTTGCGGTCGTCGCCGACGCGGCGCGCGAAATCGGCGTAGATGCGGTCGAGCGTCGCCTGGAAGCGCTGCCACTGCTCGGGGGTGAAATCGTGGTTGGCGCTCTCCATGCCGGCGTTGGCGCCGACCTTCACCTGGTCCCAGTTGACGCCGAGCTTGTCCCACAGCCCGCTCAGCACGAACTTACCCGAATAGACGCCGATCGAGCCCGTCAGGGTGCCGGGCTCGGCGATGATGCGGTCGGCCGCCATCGAGACGAAGTAGCCGCCCGACGCGGCGACCGCGCCCATCGACGCGACCACGGGCTTGCCGGCGTCGCGCGCGCGCTTGACCTCGCGCCACACCGTGTCGGAGGCGACGTAGGAGCCGCCGGGGCTGTCGACCCGGAACAGGATGGCGCGCACGTCGCGGTCGGCGACCGCTTGGCGGAACGCCTTGGCGACGACGTCGGCGCTCAGCGTGTCGGCGCCGCCGAACGGCGAGTCATCGTCGCCGCTGCCGCGCACCACCGGGCCGACGCCGTAGATCAGCGCGATCTTGGCACCGTCGGGATCCTGATGCGGTGGTCCGACCCGCGCCAGATAAGCGTCGAGCGCCATGACGCGCGCCGCTGCGTCGGTCTGGCGCCGGATCAGCGCGTTGACCTCGTCGACATAGCCGACGGCATCGATCAGTCCGGCCTGCCGAGCCTCGTCGGCGGACAGCGGCGCGCGGTCGACCAGCGCGCGCACCGCGTCGGGCGCGAGCTTGCGGCCGCTCGCGATGCCGTCGACCGTCTGGTCGAACAGGTCGCCGAGCAGGCGCTCGAACGAGCTCTTGAGCGCCGGCGTCAGCTGGCGCTCGACGAACATGTCGATGCCGCCCTTGAACTCGTGGCGTTGGCCGAAGCGCGGCGTCACGCCCAGCAGCTTCAGGCCGTCGGCCAGGAACGGGTAGTCGACCGCGTAGCCCGTGATGCCGAGCTCGCCGCTCGGCTGCATCCAGATCTGCTCGAACGCGCTCGCGAGATAGAACGCCTGGCTGCCGCGGCCGCCCTCCGAAAAGCTGTCGGCGAAGGCAAATGCCGCCTTGCCCGCGGTGCGGAAGCGCAGCACGGCGTCGCGCATCTCCTGGGCCGCGGCCAGGCTCGGCCGGGCGTCGCTCAGATCGACCACCAGGCCGAGCACGCGGGCATCGGCGGTCGCCTGCTCGAGCGCGTTGACGACCTCGCGCAAGGTCGTCGCCTGGGCGCCGCCGATCAGCCGGCGGACCGTGCCGCCGGCGCCGCCGGTCTCGCTCGGATTGCCGTGCACCGCCAGCCGCAGGATCGCCTTGTCGGGCACCGGGTGCTCGCTGCGGGCGTCGCGCACCAGCCAATAGACCAGGCCGCCCAGCCCGAGCCCGAGCACCAGCGTCAGCAGGCCGATGATCGCAAGGAAGCCGACGAGCAGGCGCCGCATCAGCCGCCGCACTGGGCGCGGTGGCGCATCAGATGGTCGGCCAGGACCACCGCGACCATGGCCTCGCCGATCGGCACCGCGCGGATGCCTACGCAGGGATCATGCCGACCCTTGGTCGTGATCTCGGCGTCGGCGCCCTGGCGCGTGACGGTGCGGCGCGGCGTCAGGATCGAGCTGGTCGGCTTGACGGCGAAGCGCACCACGATGTCCTGGCCGGTCGAGATGCCGCCCAGGATGCCGCCGGCGTGGTTCGATAGAAATTGGACCTGGCCGTGGTTGTCCATGCGCATCTCGTCGGCGTTGTCCTCGCCGGTCAACGCCGCCACCGCCATGCCGTCGCCGATCTCGACCGCCTTGACCGCGTTGATCGTCATCAGCGCGCGCGCCAGGTCGCCGTCGAGCTTGTCGTAGATCGGCTCGCCGAGGCCGATCGGCACGCCGCTCGCCGCGACCTCGATCACCGCGCCGGCCGACGAGCCGCGCTTGCGCACGTCGTCGAGAAAGTCGGCCCACTGCGTTGCGGTCTGCGCGTCCGGACAGAAGAACGGGTTGCGCGCGATCTCGTCCCAGTCCCAGCGCGCGCGATCGATCTTGTGCGGCCCGACCTGGATCAGCGCGCCCCGAATTGTCACCGACGGCCCCAGCACCTTGCGCGCCACCGCGCCGGCGGCGACCCGCATGGCGGTCTCGCGCGCCGAGGCGCGGCCGCCGCCGCGATAGTCGCGGATGCCGTACTTGCGGTCGTAGGTGAAGTCGGCGTGGCCCGGCCGGTAGAGGTCCTTGGTGTCGTCGTAGTCCTTGGAGCGCTGGTCGACATTCTCGATCTCGAGCGCGATCGGCGTGCCGGTCGTCAGGCCATCGAGCACGCCCGACAGGATCTTGACCGCGTCGGGCTCGCGGCGCTGGGTGGTGAAGCGCGATTGGCCGGGCTTGCGCTTGTCGAGCCAGACCTGGATGTCGGCCTCGTTGAGCGGCAGACGCGGCGGCACGCCGTCGATCACGCAGCCGATCGCCGGCCCATGGCTCTCGCCCCAGGTCGTGAAGCGGAAGACGGTGCCGAAGCTGTTGCCCGCCATGGCGTTCCCGGCGGCGCCGTCACACCACCGAGATGTCGGGCGCGTCGACCGCCTTCATGCCGACGACATGATAGCCGCAGTCGACATGATGAACCTCGCCGGTCACCCCGCTCGACAACGGGCTCAGGAGATAGAGCCCGGCGCCGCCGACATCCTCAAGCGTGACGTTGCGCTTGAGCGGTGAGTTGTACTGGTTCCATTTGAGGATGTAGGGAAAATCCCCGATCGCCGAAGACGCCAGCGTCCGCATCGGTCCCGCCGACAGGGCATTGACCCGGATGTTCTGGCCGCCGAGGTCGACCGCCAAATAGCGCACGCTCGCTTCGAGGGCCGCCTTCGCAACGCCCATGACGTTGTAGTGCGGCATCACGCGCTCGGCGCCGTAGTAGGTCAGTGTCAGTAGGCTGCCGCCGTCGGGCATCAGCGGCACGGCGTGGCGGCACAGCGCGGTGAACGAGTAGCAGGAGATATCGAGCGTGCGCAGGAAGTTGGCGTGCGAGGTTTCGATGTACTTGCCCTTCAGCTCGTCCTTGTCGGAGTAGGCGATGGCGTGGACGAGGAAGTCGAGCTTGCCCCAGCTCGTCTTGAGCCGCGCGAACACCTGGTCGATCGAGGTTTCGTCGGAAACGTCGCAGTCGATCACGAGCTGCGCGCCGAGGCTGTCGGCGAGCGGGCGCACCCGCTTCTCCAGCGCTTCGCCCTGGAACGTGAAGGCGAGCTCGGCACCGTGCTCGGCGAGCGTCTTGGCGATGCCCCAGGCAATCGACCGCTTGTTGGCGACGCCCATGATCAGGCCGCGCTTGCCCGCCATCAGGGGGCCGGCCGCCACCCGCACGACGTCGTCGCTTGCATCTTCACTCATCCCGGACATCGCCCTCGCCTCGGCAACGTGTCGTGGGCAACCCCGGATGCAGCCCAAACGGCAGGTTTCAGAGCCGCCATTCTAGCTAATTGGTATCGACGGGTCGAAAGCTAAAGCGCGCCACGCTCTAGTCCTCGAGCCCGAGCTTGGCGCGCACGTTGTAGGGATGGGTCGGCCCCCATTTCTCCAGGAACTGCGCAAGCTCGGCGTCGGGCTTCTCGGGCAGCACGACGGTGAGCTTGACGTACTGATCGCCGCGCTCGGCGCCCTTGCCGCGCGGCACGCCGCGGCTCTTCAGGCGCAGCACCGTGCCGGCGTTGGAGCCGCGCGGGATCTTGACCACGACCTTGCCGTCGATCGTCGGCACCGTGATGGTCGAGCCCAGCACCGCCTCCTGCAGGGTGACGGGAATCTCGAGATGGATGTCGAAGTCCTTGCGCTGGAAATAAGCGTGCGGCTCGACCTGGACCTCGATGAAGGCGTCGCCTGCCGGGCCGCCGCCGAGACCGGCTTGGCCCTGGCCCTTGAGGCGCAGCACCGTGCCTTCCGAGGTCCCCGGCGGGATTACGACCTCGAGCGAGCGCTGGTCGGGCAGGGTCAGGCGCCGCTTGGTGCCGATCGCGGCGGCGATGAAATCGACCGACAGCGAGTATGAGACGTCGACCCCGCGGCGCTTGCCGGCGCCGCGCCGCGTCTGTTGGGTGAACATCTCGAAGATGTCGTCGGTGTCGAAGCCGGCGAATCCGGATCCGGCACCCGCGCCGGCGGCGTCGCGGCCGGCCCGCTCCGAGAAGCCGCGGTAGAATCGGCCGCCCGGGCGCTCGGCGCCGTTGGCGTCGATCTCGCCGCGATCGAAGCGGGCGCGTTTCTTGGGGTCGGACAGCAGGTCGTAGGCCGCCGACACGTCCTTGAAGCGGCGCTCGACCGTGGCGTCGCCGGGGTTGAGATCGGGATGCAGCTGCTTTGCCAGCTTACGGTAGGCCTGCTTGATGTCCTCGGCGCTGGCGCCGCGGGCAACCCCGAGGAGTTCGTAAGGATTCGCCATCGTCAGGATTTGCCGGGCCGCTCGGGCCGATGGTCGTCGACTGGAGGGAACATGGGGCGCACCTTACTGCTTGTCACCGGGATCCGCGAGAGCCGCCGCGCCAACGACGCCGGTGCCGACCATGGAAAATCCGGGGATCGTGCCCAGCTAGTGGACGCGGCCGAGACCCCTTAAGCTTGCCGGGCTTGCCGACCCCTGGCCCAGGACCGCGATGCCGGAGCCGATCACCGACCCCTTCGAGCGCTTTGCCGCCTGGTTCGCCGAGGCCAAGCAGGCCGAGCCGAACGACGCCGAGGCCATGACCCTGGCCTCGGCGAGCCCGGCCGGCCGGCCGTCGGCGCGCCTGGTCCTGCTCAAGGCGTTCGACCGCGCCGGGTTCGTGTTCTACACCAACCTGGAGAGCCGCAAGTCGCTCGAGCTGGTGGCCAATCCCCGTGCCGCGCTGTGCTTTCATTGGAAATCGCTGCGCCGGCAGGTGCGCATCGAGGGCGTGACCACGATGGTCGAGGCGGCCGACGCCGATGCCTACTTCGCCTCGCGCGCCTACGGCAGCCAGATCGGCGCCTGGGCGTCGCTGCAGTCGCGGCGGCTCGACGCGCGCGCTACGCTCGAGCGCCGGGTCGCCGAGTTCAGCGCCAAATATCCCGAGGGCACGGTGCCGCGGCCGCCGGATTGGTCGGGCTTCCGCCTGGCACCCGAGCGCATCGAGTTCTGGCGCGACATGCCGTTCCGCTTGCACGAGCGCCTGCTGTTCACCCGGTCGGGGACGGGCTGGGCGACCGAATGGCTCTACCCGTGATCGACCTCGCCGCGCCGGCGCTGCAGACGCGCACCCGCCTGATGCGCCAGGCGACCGCCGCGTCGGTCGTGGTGGCGCTGACCTTGGTCGCCGCCAAGCTGGTGGCATTCGTGCTCACCGACTCGATGGCGATGCTGTCGACGCTGATTGATTCTTTGCTCGATGTTTGCGCCTCGGTCATCACGCTGTGGGCGGTGCGGCAGTCGCTGCAGCCGGCCGATCGCGAGCATCGCTTCGGCCACGGCAAGGCCGAGCCGCTTGCCGGCCTGGGCCAGGCGGTGTTCATCGGCGGCTCGGCGGTGTTCCTGTTCATCGAGGCCGGCCCGCGGCTGCTCAATCCGCATCCGGTGGTCAATTCTAGTGTCGGCGTCGCGGTCGTCGTCGCGTCGATGATCGCGACCCTGGGCCTGGTGCGCTTCCAGGCCTCGGTGGTCCGGCGCACCGACTCGCTCGCGGTGTCGGCCGACGCGCTGCACTATCGCGGCGACCTGCTGCTCAACAGCGGCGTGCTGGTCGCCCTGGTGGCCGCGCCGTGGCTCGGCTGGCATTGGCTCGATCCGCTGCTCGCGTTGGTGATCGGCGGCGTCGTGCTGGTGAGCGCTTGGCGCATCGTCTTGCAGTCGCTCGATATGCTGATGGACCATGAGCTGGCGGACGCCGATCGCGTGCACATCCGCGCGCTGTGCGCGACCGATCCCGCGGTGCTTGGCGTGCACGACATGCGTACCCGCCGCGCCGGGCAGAGCATCTTCATTCAACTCCATCTCGAGCTCGACAGCGCCATGACCTTGCGCCAGGCCAACGCGATCGCGCACAGCGCCGAGCAACGCATCCAAGCGGCGTTCCCCGGCGCCGAGGTGCTGATCCACCAGGATCCGAGCAGCGAGGCGCCGCACGCGACGCCGCTCGAGCGCGCCAAGGCGGGGTAGGGGATGACCGAGCGCCGCACCCTGATCCTGACCGGCGCCAGCCGCGGCATCGGCCACGCCACGGTCAAGCGCTTCGGCGAGGCCGGCTGGCGGGTCATCACGTGCTCGCGCGAGGACGTGCCGGCGGAATGCCTGCGCGACCCGGCGTGGTCGCATCACATCGTCGCCGACCTCGGCGACGCCGCGAGCCTGCAGCATTTCCTCGAAGCCGCACGGGCAGCCCTCGGTGACGGTCCGGGGGGCGGCAAGCTCGACGCCCTGGTCAACAACGCCGGGGTCAGCCCGAAGACGTCGTTCAAGGAGCGGCTCGGCTGCCTCAATGGCGACCTCGCGGCGTGGCGCGACGTCTTCGAGCTCAATTTCTTCGCACCCCTGATGCTGGCGCGCGGGCTCGCCGCGCCGCTCGCCAAGGCCAAGGGCGCGATCGTCAACGTGACCTCGATCGCCGGCCACGCCGTCCACCCGTTCGCCGGCTCGGCCTACTCGACCTCGAAGGCGGCGCTGTCGGCGCTGACCCGCGAGATGGCGGTCGAGTTCGCCGACATCGGCGTGCGCGTCAACGCCATCGCGCCGGGCGAGATCGAGACCGCGATGCTGTCGCCCGAGACCGAGGTCCTGATCCCGCGCATCCCGCTGCACCGCCTCGGCCAGCCCGAGGACGTCGCGTCGGCAATCTTTTACCTGTGCTCACCAGAGGCCGCGTACGTCACCGGCACCGAGCTGTTCGTCACCGGCGGCCAGCATTTGTATTGAGGTGCTCGCCATGTTGCCGGGACAAGCCCTGAAACGACTCGGCAAAAAGACGAAGAGAGGATTCCGTGGCTACCCGCTGGGAACGATCGCGTTCTACGGGCCCGACGACAAACGCGCCACGAAGGTGGCCGTCGGCATCATCCCCGGCGAGGATCAGGAAGCGGAGCTGCGGCGTTGGCTTGTCGAGCAAGGGGACGTTCGTCGCAATGACGCGGTGCTTGCGGAGGTCGTTGCCTATCTGGACGAAGCCGGCGTGAAATCCGTCGCCATGGTCGACGGCGTCTTCGGCTGCCCGCACGAGGAGGGCGTCGACTACGAGGGCGAGACCTGTCCGCTATGCCCTTTCTGGGCCGGCCGGGATCGCTTTGCCGGAACGAAGCCGCGGGGCCGAAGTTGATCGCAATTCTTCTAGACGTCATTGCGAGCGAAGCGAAGCAATCCAGACGGCCTCTGGATTGCTTCGTCGCTGCGCTCCTCGCAATGACGAAAACGCGTTAGCGCGGCAGGTATTCCGGATCGAGGCATTGCTCGATCGAGCAGGGTGGGTCCTGCCGAAAGTTCGCAAGCGGCAGCTTGGTTTCGCGCGTCGCTTCCTTCCGCGCTAGTTGGTAGGCCTTGGCGAATAACTCCGGAAGTTTGCTGCGCAGGCTCGGATTGTCCTCGAGGCAGAGCGCGGCGTGGTCGCGCTCGCGGTCGATGGTGTCGCGCCAGCTGTCGGACCGCTTGTCCGGTTGGTGTTGCCATTTCAGCAAGTGCGAGAGGATCAGGCGGAGACTGCTGCGCAGCTCCTTGGCTTCGCTGCGCCCCATGTCCTCGAGCTCCTCGGCGATGTGGACGAGGTCGGCCTGCGCCGCCTTGCCGCTGCGCAGCAGCGTGGCCTGCTCCCAATACCAGGCGTGAGGATCCGTCTCGTAGAGGTCCGGTCGGGCCTTAAGCTTCGACATGGTCGGTCGGCGCCCGCTCGGCGAGCGACTCCTTGAGCGCCTGGAACCACGTCAGGCGGTCGCGCGCCTGGGCGAGGTCGAGCGCCAGCCAGGCGCCGAGGCGGCCGGGCTCGCCGGCGGCGCGGCGCTGCAGGTCGGTGAGCCGCGCGACCTCGCCCTCGGCCATCTCGATCATGGCCTCGGCTTGCGCGGCCTGGTCGGCCAGCGGCAGCAAATGCAGGAAGCGCAGCTTCAGGGCCAGGATCAGGCGGCCGATGTCGTTGAGCGGCGAGCGCAGCGGCGCGCCCAGGAGATCGTGCAGGGCACCGCGTCCGGCCTCGGTCAGGCGCATCGTGGCGTTGTCCGCCATGCCTTGGCCCGCGACCGGCTCGATCAGGCCTTCGAAGCGCAGCAGCTCGATCGACGTGCCGAGCAGGTCGAGCGACGGGCCGACGATCGCGCCGGTGAAGTGGCGCGTCTCGGTCGCGAGCTCGGCGTAGCGGCGCTCGCCGATACCGAGGCTGCCGAGCACGGCGAGCCGGATCGCTTGGGTGGGCAGCAAGGATTTATCGCGGTACATGCCGTTCACGCCGCCGCGGTCTCGGCGACGCGCCGCAGCTGCAGGCGTTGCCAGACATCGTCGAGCGCCTCAGCCAACCGCTCGATCATGGCGTCGTCGTGCAGCGGCGACGGCGTGATGCGCAGCCGCTCGGTGCCGCGGGCCACCGTGGGGTAGTTGATCGGCTGGACGTAGATGTCGTGGCGGTGCAGCAGGTCGTCGCTCGCCTGTTTGGCGGTCGCGGCGTCGCCGACCATCACGGGCACGATGTGGCTCGGGTTGGCGAGCACCGGGATGCGCGCGCGCGCCAGCCGCGCCTTGACCGCGGCGACGCGGGCCTGCTGCCGGCGGCGTTCCTCGTCCGAGGTCATCAGGTGGCGGATGCTCGCCATCGCGCCGGCGGCGATCACCGGCGGCAACGAGGTCGAGAAGATGAAGCCGGGTGCATGGCTGCGCACGAAGTCGATCAGCGCCGCCGAGCCGGCGATGTAGCCGCCGACCACGCCGAACGCCTTGGCGAGGGTGCCCTGGATCACGGTCAGGCGGCCGGCGACGCCGTCGCGCTCGGCGACGCCGGCGCCGGTCGGACCGTACATGCCGACCGCGTGGACCTCGTCGAGATAGGTCAGGGCGCCGTGGCGCTCGGCGATGTCGCACATCGTGCCGATCGGCGCGATGTCGCCGTCCATCGAGTACACCGACTCGAAGGCGATCAGCTTGGCGGGGGCGTCGGCATGCTCGCGCAGCTTCGCCTCGAGGTCGGCCGGATCGTTGTGGCGAAAGATCACGCGCTGGGCGCGGCTGTGGCGGATGCCCTCGATCATCGAGGCGTGGTTGGCGGCGTCGGAGAAGATCACGCAGCCGGGCAGCCGGCTGCCCAGGGTCGAGAGCGTCGCCTGGTTGGCGGCATAGCCCGACGTGAAGGTCAGCGCCGCCTCGCGGCCGTGCAAGGTGGCGAGCAGCGCCTCGAGCTCGACGTGGACGTGGGACGTGCCGGAGATGTTGCGCGTGCCGCCGGCGCCGCTGCCGA
>JACQAI010000371.1 GCA_016195115.1 Pseudomonadota bacterium | reverse complement strand
CTCGTCATCCCGGCGAAAGCCGGGATCCAGGGGCCACACGCTCGGACCGTTTCGCCCGCGACCCTGGATCCCGGCTTTCGCCGGGATGACGGCGCGGGGAATTCGATTTCCTCACACGCTCGAAAGCGGGGATGACGGTTCTGTTTTGGGATCGGTCCAACTCGAACGCCCTGCCGCGCCCCTCGCCAGATTAACTCTCTTTCATTCGACCTGACGGGCGGTTTCGCCGACCATGCGCGCGGGCCGGATGGCTGTGCCGGCTCGGCATGGAGGCGGACGATGGTCGCGGTATGGTTGGCTGCCGGGTTTGCGACGATGTTCGGCGGGCTCGGGCTGTTCGTCTATGAGGCGGGGGCATGGCTGTCGGACGGGCTGTGGCGACCGATCGCGCTCGCCGACGTCGTCCGCGTGCCGATGACGCGCAGCCTGTTCGGCCTCAACGCGCTGCTCGAGAGCGCGTTCGCGCTGCCGATCGGCGTCGACCTGATCGCGGTCGGCACGCTGGCGCTGCTGGTCGGCCGCCAGGTCGAGCGCTGGCGCACGCTCAAGTCGGGCGCGTAGGCGCCGCGAACGCCGCGGCGCCCCGTCCCGCCGCTGCGGCTCAGCGGATCGCGGTCGGCGCCACGGTCGAGCCGGTGGCACCCTTGAGCTTGAGGGGCTGCACGACCAGCGCGAACTCGTAGGCGCGCGCCCGGGCAAGCTCCTCGAGCCGCAGGTTCTCGAGCAGATGCACGCCGGCGACGGTCAGCGCCATGTTGTGCACCGGCAGATTGATCGACTTGTCCGGATTGGGCGCGATCTCGACCGGGAAATTGTCGCTGCCGAGCAGCATCGGATCCTGCTTGAGCAGCCACTCCGCCGCGGCCACGCCGATGCCCGGGCAGCCGCTGACGAAGAGCTTGTTGTCGACGCCCCAATGCTTGCCCCAACCGGTGTTGATCAGCACCGCGTCGCCCGCCTGCAGCTTGAGGCCGCCCTGCTTCTGCAGCGCCTGCTCGAGATCGGCCACGGTGATCTCGTAGTTGATCGGCAGGATCTCGACGCCCTTGAGGCCGGCGACGTCGATCAGCACGCCGCGCGTCATCAAGGTGCCGACGTTCTCGACGCCGAGCTTGGTGAAGCCGGTGCGCGTCGCGATCTCGTCCATGCTGATGCAGTTGTAGAACAGCCGATCGAGCGCCTGGTGGGCGAAGCCGTCGAACTGGGTGCCGACCTGGCCGATCTCCGAGGTCACCAGCTCCTCGTTGCTGTAGCGTTTGTTGTCGCCGAACGGCCCGGTGGTGCGCTTGACGTGCATCTCGTATTGCCGGCCGGCATTGAGCACCATCTCGGGCCCCAGCACGTGGGCGAGCTCGAAGGCCTGGCCGGTCTTGATCAGGCGCGCGGCGCGCAGAACGTTGGCTGGCGTCATGTGGTTGCCGGCGCCGCGCTGGTCGGCGGCGCCCCATTTGGACGGGCAGCGCTCGCTGGGCGCGGGCGGGCGCCAGCTCTGGGCGGCGGCGTCGGCGGCAAATCCCAACAGGCTGGCGGCGATCGCGACAGCGACGGTCTTCATGGCATCCCCCCTTGCTTGTTGCGGGCTTTTGCGTAGCCCGGCATTGCAGCGGCAGCCTAGCGCCCAGGCGGGGTGGGCGCCATCAGGGTGTCAGGGTCAGGGTCGCCATCGGATGATGCAGGCTGCCGCCCTGGAACGGCGGGAACTTGTGGAAGTCGGCGCGCATTTCGTGACGCACCGGCGAGTTGAGCGCGGCGGTCAGCGCCGCGGCGCTGTCGAACACCACCTTGTTGCGCTGCATGTGATCGATCCGCCGCCACGGCAAGAACCCGCACCAGTCGACGCGCGTGCAGATCTCGATCTCGCGGATGCCGGGGAAGCGCGCCATCAGCGGCGGATGGTGCGCGATGTAATACGCGAGCCAGTGGTTGAGGTCGTCGGCCGTGCCCGGGTAGTACACCAGATAGGTGCAGGGGAGCGCGCCCGCCGGTGTGCGGAAGCCGGCGTCGGGCACCGGGAACGGACGCGCCAGCATCGCCTGCTGCTCGACCCTTGTGCCGGCCAGGCTGGGCAGCGCGCCTTGGGCCGCCAGCGCCTGCAGGTGGCCGCGCTCGGCCAGCGCCGCCTCGAGGTCGGCGATGTCGGCGAAATAGAGCTGCAGCGCCAGCGGCGGCGGCGGCCCGTCGTCGAGATAGGGATCGCGCGTCTGCTCTTGTGTGTAGACGTGGGCTTTGACCAGCCGCGGCGTCGTGCGCACGACCTCGATCGCGCGCGCGCGATCGGCGTCGGCGAGCGGCGCGGCGCCGTAAAAGATCGCGAAGTAGGAAAACAGCATGGCGACAGGCTGACCCGGTCGACCGAGCCCGGTCAAGCAACTAGACTGGCGCGATGAGCGACCTCGCCGCCGTCGTCCGCCCGAGCCGGCTGCCCGATCCGCTGCGCCGGCCGATCTACCGGATCGACCGGAGTTTTGAGTGGAACGCGGCGCACGGGCCGGCCTTCGACGGTCCGTGGCCCGCCCTGCCGGTTCCGCCGATGACCGAGTTCTTGGGGCTGCCCGCGCGCTCGCGCTTCGGCCTGGCGGCGAGCCTGATCCTCAACGCGCGCTGGTGCGCGCTCTACAGCCGGCTCGGTTTCGACCTCCTGACCTACAAGACGGTGCGCTTGCGCGCCCGCGCCGCGCACGCGGCACCCAACTG
>JACQAI010000115.1 GCA_016195115.1 Pseudomonadota bacterium | reverse complement strand
CTGATGCACCGCGTCGAGGTCCAGCTGCGCAGCATCGTCGACGACCTGCCGCCGCTGTTCGCGCGTTTTTATGACAGCCCCGACCTGCGCAAGTGCAAGAGCTGCGGCGCGCTGCATCCGGGGAAGGGGTAGCGCTCTCGCAGACTGAATCCCTCCCCCGTTGCGCAGCAATGGGGGAGGGTAGGGTGGGGGCACGTACCCTCCCCCATGCGCGATGCGCACGGGGGAGGGATTATTTAGAGAGGCAATTCCGCGGTCCCACTGACGTCAGTGGCTTCGGCGATGAGTTTTTCGGCGGCCTCGTCGAGCAACTCGTCGAGCGCGCTGCCGTAGACTTGTTCGCGCCCGATATCGAGCAGCACTGGGACGGCGAGCGGCGAGACGCGGTCGAGCCGGCGGTGGCGGATCCGCCCCTTGATGCGCGTCAGCATGTCGGCGAGCCGGCCGATGTCGGTCAGGCCACCGGCGGCGTCGGCGCGGGTCGCGCGCAGCAGCACGTGGTTGGGCTCGTGCTTGCGCAGCACGTCGTAGATCAGATCCGAGCTGAAGGTGACCTGGCGGCCGGTTTTTTCTTTCCCGGGATAGCGCCGCTCGATCAGGCCGGCGATCACGGCGACGTTGCGGAAGGTGCGCCGCAGCATCGAGGACTCGTCCATCCAGGCCTCGAGGTCGTCGCCCAGCATGTCCTGGTCGAATAGTGCGTTGAGGTCACGCGCGGGCTTGAGCGACCAGATCGCGATGACGTAGTCGGTCGCGACGAACCCGAGCGGCTTGAGGCCGGCGCGCTCCATGCGCCGGGTCAGCAGCATGCCGAGGGTCTGGTGGGCGTTGCGGCCCTCGAAGCTGTAGGCGACCAGATACTCGGTGCCGTCGCGCGGGAAGGTCTCGATCAGCAGGCCGTCGCCGCTCGGCAGCACCGAGCGCCAGCGCTGCAGCTCGAGCCACTCTCTGACCGCGGGCGGAAAGTCGCGCCAGCGCCGCGGCTCGGCCAAGAGCGCGCGCACCCGATCGGCGAGCTGCGTCGTCAGCGGCAGGCGGCCGCCCTGGTAGGCCGGGATCTTGGGGGCATCGCCCTGGCCCATCGTGACCTCGACGACGTTGAGCCGCAGCGCCTCGAAGCGCAGCAGCCGGCCGGCGAAGATGAAGGTGTCGCCCGGCGCCAGGCCGTTGACGAAGGTCTCCTCGATCTCGCCCAGCATCGGGCCGCGCTTCAGCTTCACGCGCAGCACGTCGGCCTCGACGATGGTGCCGATGTTCATGCGATAGCGCCGCACCACCGCCGGGCCCATGACATTGAGCCGGCCGCTGCTGTCGCGGATCAGGCGGCGGAACTGCTCGTAGCCGCCGAGCGCGTAGCCGCCGGTCGCGACGAACGCCACGACGTCGTCGAAGTCCTGGCGCGACAACTGGGCGTAGGGTGCCGCCGTGCATACTTCTCGATAGAGCGCGTCGGGCTGGAACGGCGCCGCGCAGGCGGTGCCGAGCACGTGCTGGGCCAGCACGTCGAGCGACCCCGGGCGCGGCGCTTCGCCATCGAGATCGTTCTCGCGCACGGCGCCGATGGCGGCGTGGCACTCGAGATACTCGAAGCGGTTGGCCGGCGCCAGCAGCGCCCGGCTCGGCGTGTCGAGCCGGTGGTTGGCGCGGCCGATGCGCTGCATCAGGCGGCTCGCCCCCTTGGGCGCGCCGATCTGGATCACCAGGTCGACCGCGCCCCAGTCGATGCCGAGATCGAGCGACGACGTCGCGACCACGGCGCGCAGCGCGCCGCGCGCCATCGCGGCCTCGACCTTGCGGCGCTGCTCGACCGCCAGGCTGCCGTGATGCAGCGCAATCGCCAAGGTCTCGTCGTTGAGCCGCCACAGCGCCTGGAACACGATCTCGGCCTGGGCGCGGGTGTTGACGAACACCAGGGTGGTGGCGTGGCGGCGGATCGCCGCCATGACCGCGGCGACCGCGTGCGCGCCCATGCGGCCCGACCACGGCAGCGGCTCGTCGGTCGCCAGGATCGCGATCTCGGGGCGCGCGCCGGCGGCGCCGATGATGCGCTGCACCGTGCCGTCGGCTTGCCCGGTCGGCGACAGATAGGCCTCGACCGCGTCGGGGAAGGCGACGGTCGCCGATAGGCCGACGCGCCGCAGCCGCGGCGACAAGGTCTGGAGCCGCGCCAGGTTGAGGGCGAGGAGATCGCCGCGCTTGGAGCCGGCGAGCGCGTGCAGCTCGTCGAGCACGACGACCTGGAGCGCGCCGAACAGCGTTGGCGCGTCGTCGAGCGAGGTCAGCAGCGCCAGCGATTCCGGGGTGGTCAGCAGGATGTGCGGCGGGCGCTCGCGCTGGCGGCTGCGTTTGTGCGCCGGCGTGTCGCCGGTGCGCGTCTCGGCGCGCACCGGCAGCGCCATCTCGGCGATCGGCGTCATCAGGTTGCGCTGGACGTCGACGGTCAGCGCCTTGAGCGGCGAGACGTAGAGAGTATGGAGCTGCTCGGCGGGCTGCGCGTCGAGCGCGATCAGGCTGGGCAGGAAGCCGGCGAGCGTCTTGCCGCCGCCGGTCGGCGCGATCAGCAGCGCCGAGCGGCCGGCGTTCGCTGCCTCGAGGAGCGCGAGCTGATGGGCGTGGGGCTGCCAGCCGCGGCGGTCGAACCACTCGACGAAGCGCGGCGGCAGCGCGGCGGGCGGGGGCGCCGTGTCCATGCCGTCACGCTAGCATCCCCGGAAAAGCAAAGGGGAGAGGGCCGGGCCCTCTCCCCTTCAGGATCGACGTGTCGGTCGTGCGCCTACTTCGCGGGCACCTTCCAGGCCGTGTTGCTGGTCGCGCAGTTGGCCATGGTCGCGCTGTCCGCGGCCTTGCCTTCCTTGTTGGGGTTGACCCACCAGGACACCGAGCCGTCCTTGAGGCAGGTGTTGGGGCTGCTCGCCATGCCGCTTGTATTGCAGGCGGCCAGCGCCAAGCCGTAACAGATCGTGAGGATTCCGAGTGTGATTTTCATGATTTGAATTCCTTATAGAAACACGAGGCCCCTAGCGCGCCTCAGGATAGTACGGCGCGCGCAATAGTCCAATTCTTTGGAAATGTCCGGGGAATTTCGCGCGATAGTCAGTAGGCGCGCTCGACGGCGAATTGCGCCGCCTCGACCAGGGCGCGACGCTCGGGCCCGTCGGGGAAGATGCCGAGCGCGTCCTTGGCGAGCGTGCCGTAGTGGCGGGCGCGCTCGACCGTCTCGGTCAGCGCGCCGTAGCGCTCGAGCAGGCCTTGCGCGCGCCCCAGGTCGTCGTCGTGCTGGTCGAGCGTCTCGAGCGTGCGCCGCCAGAACTGACGTTCCTCGGCGCTGCCGCGGCGGAACGCCAGGATCACGGGCAGGGTGATCTTGCCCTCGCGGAAGTCGTCGCCCACGGTCTTGCCGAGCGCGGCCTGCGACGCGGCGTAGTCGAGCGCGTCGTCGATCAGCTGGAACGAGATGCCGAGATTGAGCCCGAAGCGGCCGAGCGCGTCCTCCTCGGCTTGCGCGCGGTCGGCGACGACCGCGCCGATGCGCGCCGCGGCGGCGAACAGCGCCGCGGTCTTGGCGCGGATCACCTGGAGGTAGTCGTCCTCGCTGGTGTCGAGATCGTTCGAGGTCACGAGCTGGTGGACCTCGCCTTCGGCGATCACGGCCGACGCCGAGCTCAGGATGTCGAGCACCTTGAGCGAGCCGTCCTCGACCATCAGCTTGAAGGCGCGGCTGAACAGGAAGTCGCCGACCAGCACGCTCGGCTTGTTGCCCCACACCGAGTTCGCGGTGGCGAGGCCGCGCCGAAGCGCGCTTTCGTCGACCACGTCGTCGTGCAGCAAGGTCGCGGTGTGGATGAACTCGACGGAGGCGGCGAGGTGATGGTGGCGCACGCCGCGATAGCCGCACAGCCGCGCTGCGCCCAGGGTCAGCATGGGCCGGAGCCGCTTGCCGCCGGCCGCGACGATATGTCCGGCGAGCTGCGGAATCAGCGCGACCGGGCTGTGCATGCGTTCGACGATCAGCCGGTTGACGCACTCGAGGTCGTCGGCGACCAGCGCGGTCAGCGCGTCGAGGGACGAGGCCCCGCGGCGGCCTTGTCGCTTGTCTTCGTACTCGACGAGTGCGGCCACCAGACCGTACCTTTCCCGAAAGCGCTCAACCGGCCCGCGCCCAGCTCGGAGCATAGGTGCCGCCTAGGCTGGGTCAAGCGGGCCGGACCGACCTTTACAGTAACCGGGAATCCCCTCGATCCGCCATGCGGGAAGTTCTGCGCAGCAACGACGCGGTGCGGCTGTCCTGGCTGACGGCGCTGCTGGCCGACGCCGGTATCGCCGCGGTCGTGTTCGACACCCATATGAGCATCGTCGAAGGCAGCATCGGGGCGCTGCCGCGCCGCCTGATGGTCGAGGACGACGATCATGCGCGCGCGCTCGCGGTGCTGACCCAGGCGGGAGAGGAGCTCGGGCGTGGCTGATGTCAGTCTCGATCGTCTGTTGGGCGGGCGGGTGGCGCTCGCCCAGCCGACCAGCGGCTATCGCGCGGCGATCGATCCGGTGCTGCTCGCCGCGGCGGTCGACGCCGCGACCGGCGACACCGTGATCGATCTCGGTTGCGGCGTCGGCGCCGCGGCGCTGTGCCTGATGCAGCGCGTGCCCGGCGCCCTCGTCACCGGCGTCGACCGCGACGCCGACATGGTGGCGCTGGCGCGCGACAACGCCGCGCGCAACGGCCGCGCTGGCTTCACCGTGCTCGCTGCCGACATCCTGGCCGCGCCGGCGGCCCTCACGGATCTACCGCCGGCCGATCACGTGCTGACCAACCCGCCGTTCCATGCCGCGGACGCCAGCGATCCGTCACCCGACCCGGCGCGCGCGCGCGCGACGATCGCCGGGTTCGCGCTGGGCGATTGGCTCGCCCATGCCGCCGCGCGTCTCGGTCCGCGCGGCGCCCTCACGGTGATCCATCGCGCCGATCGGCTCGATGACGTGCTGGCGGCGCTGCCCGAGGGGTTCGGCGGCATCGCCGTCGTGCCGCTGTGGCCACGCGCCGGCGCGCCGGCCAAGCGCGTGATCGTCGCCGCGACCAAGGGCTCGCGCGCGCCCGTGACCCTGACGGCCGGGCTGGTGCTGCACCGGCCGGACGGCGGCTACACCGCCGAGGCCGATACGGTGCTGCGCGACGGCGCCGGCCTGGGCGCGGTGGTCGCCGGGCTGTGGCCGGCGCGCGCACGGCGGCGCGTCGTCGCGCCGGCGTCCTGAGCCGCGACCATGGCGCTCGGCGACCTGTTCGATCGATGGCCGTTCCGCCGCGCCCGCCCGACGGTCTCGGTGCTGCGGCTCGCCGGTGTGATCGGGCCGATGGTGCCGCTGCGCGGCGGCTTGAGCGCCCAAGATCTCGCGGCACCGATCGAGCGTGCGTTCAGCGGCCGTGGTCTGGTCGCGGTGGCGCTGGTGATCAACTCGCCGGGCGGCTCGCCGGTGCAGTCGGCGCTGATCCACCAGCGGCTTCGCCAGCTCAGCGAGGAGCGCAAGCTGCCGGTGCTGGCCTTCGTCGAGGACGTCGCGGCTTCGGGCGGCTACTGGCTGGCGCTCGCCGCCGACGAGATCTTCGTCGACGCCAATTCGATCGTCGGCTCGATCGGCGTGATAACCGCCGGCTTTGGCTTCGACCGCGCCCTCGAGCGCCTGGGCGTGCAGCGCCGGCTCTACACCGCGGGCGAGCGTAAGTCGCTGCTCGACAGCTTTCTGCCCGAGCGCGACGACGATGTCGCGCGCTTGAAGCGCCTGCAGGCCGACATCCACGACAACTTCAAGGCGCTGGTGCGGGCGCGGCGCGGTGCCAAGCTCACGGGCGAGGAGGCCGAGCTGTTCAGCGGCGAGGCCTGGCTCGGCCAGCGCGCGCTTGCGCTCGGTCTGGTCGACGGCATCGGCGAGCTGCGCAGCACCTTGCGGGCGCGCTTCGGCACCCGCGTCCGGCTGCGGCCGGTCGCGACCCAGCGCCGGACCTGGCGCCGCCGCCTCGGCCTGGTCGCACCGGCGCCGTGGTCCGCCGACCTCGTCGGCGATCTGATGGCCGGCCTCGAGGAGCGCCAGCATTGGGCGCGCTTCGGGCTGTGACGGGGACCAACGAAGTCGAGCTGATTCTGGTGCTGCTGGTCGCGGCCACCTTGCTGGCGGTGCTGGCGCAGCGGCTCAACCTCGCCTATCCGATCGTGCTGGTGCTGGGCGGCCTGGCGCTCGGCCTGGTGCCCGGCCTGCCGCGGGTCGCGCTCGACCCCGAACTGGTGTTCACCTTGTTCCTGCCGCCGCTGCTGTTCTCGGCCGCCTTCTTTATGCCGTGGCCCGAGTTCAAGGCCAATCTGCGCGAGATCCTGCTGCTCGCGGTCGGCCTGGTGGTGGCGACCACGGTGGCGGTCGCCTACGTCGCCTGGGCAACCATCGGGCTGCCGCTGGCGATCGGCTTCGTGCTTGGCGCCATCGTGTCGCCACCCGACGCGATCGCGGCGACGGCGATCGCCGAGCGCCTCAAGCTGCCGCATCGCCTGGTCGTCGTGCTCGAGGGCGAGAGCCTGATCAACGACGCCGCCGGCCTGGTGCTGTTCCGCTTCGCGGTCGCCGCCGTGGTCGTCGGCGCGTTCTCGGTCTCGGGCGCGCTGCTGGAGTTTGCCAAGGTCGCGGTCGGCGGCGTCGCGCTCGGGCTGGTGGTCGCCTGGCTGTCGATCCAGCTGTTTCGCCGCATCGCCGATGCCGGCATCGTCACGGTGCTGACCTTGTTCGGACCGTTCGCCGCCTATCTGCCGGCCGAGCTGCTGGGCTTCTCTGGCGTGCTCGCGACGGTGTCGGCCGGCATCTACGTTGGCTGGCGCTCACCGACGGTGTTCACGCCGGCGACGCGCGTGCGCGCGGGCGCGGTGTGGACGACCTTGGTCTTCCTGCTCAACGGCCTCGCCTTCATTCTGATCGGGCTGCAGCTACCCTTCATCCTGCGCGAGATCGCCGACGAGCCGCCCGTGATGCTCGCGGTCGCGGCGCTGTCGGTGATCGGCGCCGTGATCCTGGTGCGCATCGTCTGGATCTTGGGCTCGAGCGCGCTCACCGGCGTGGTCGCGCCGCGCCTGTGCGCGCGCAAGCCGCTGCCGCGCTGGGAGCAGCTCACCGTGCTGTCGTGGGCCGGCATGCGCGGCATCGTGTCGCTCGCCGCGGCGTTGGCGCTGCCAACCGCGATCGCGTCGGGGGCGCCGTTTCCGAATCGCGGTCTGGTGTTGTTCCTCGCCTTCTCGGTCATCCTCGCGACCCTGGTGTTGCAGGGCCTGACGTTGCCGAGCCTGGTTCGCGCGCTCGGCGTCGGCGGCGCCGACGACGGCGGCGAGGAGAAGATCGAGGCGCGGCGCTTTTCGCTCGAGGCGGCGATCATGCGCATCGACGAGCTCGCCAAGCAGGACGATCTGCCGGCCGACGACCTCGCCCACCTGCGGCTGCGCTACGAGCATGCCTTGCGCGTGCTCGACGAGCGCGACGCCGACGCCGGCGACATCGACACCCATCGCCGCCTGCAGCTCGAGCTGATCGCGGCCGAGCGCCAGGTGCTGCTCGACCTGCGCCGGAACGGCGCGATCTCGCACGACGTCTTCCGCGATCTCGAACGCGCCCTCGACATGCGCGTGGCCTGGCTCGAATAGCGGTCCGCTCGCTTGACCCGGTCGGGCGCGCTGCCTACAACCCTCCCGTGTTCGGCATATCGTTCGCGAAGCTGCTCGTGCTGGCCGCCGTGCTCGCGGCGGTCTGGTTCGGCTTCCGCTATCTTCAGGCACGGACGCGCGACACCGAGTTGCCGCGCGGTGGTACGCGCGACGGCGCCAAGCGCCCGGTCGGGGCGCCGCCCGGCCCATCCCGTGCCGAGACACCCCCGGGGGTGACCGAGGATCTGCTGAAATGCCCCGTGTGCGCGACCTACGTCACGCGCGGCGCCAGCCGTTGCGGGCGCGCCGATTGTCCCTATTGAGCGCCGGCTGCGCGGCTCAGGGCGCTCGCGCCTTCGGCTGCCGCTTGCCTTGACCCCACCCGAGCGCGGGACTTAAAAGGTTCGCGCCGCTTTCGCTCACCCAATTTTCGGACCGAGGCCCATGGACCACGCCGGCGCGGCGAGTTTCCAGTCGCTGATCCTTGCGCTCCAGGGCTACTGGGCGGAGCAGGGCTGCGTCATCCTGCAGCCCTACGACGTCGAGGTCGGCGCCGGCACGTTCCATCCCGCGACCACCTTGCGCGCGCTCGGGCCCGAGACCTGGAACGCCGCCTACGTGCAGCCGTCGCGCCGTCCGACCGACGGGCGCTACGGTGAGAATCCCAATCGGCTGCAGCACTACTATCAGTTCCAGGTGATCATGAAGCCGTCGCCGGCCGACATCCAGGAGCGCTATCTCGACAGCCTGCGGTGCATCGGCATCGATCCGTTGCAGCACGACATCCGCTTCGTCGAGGACGACTGGGAGAGCCCGACGCTCGGCGCGTGGGGGCTCGGCTGGGAGGTCTGGTGCGACGGCATGGAGGTGACGCAGTTCACCTATTTCCAGCAGGTCGGCGGCATCGAATGCGATCCGGTGTCGGCCGAGCTGACCTACGGGCTCGAGCGCCTGGCGATGTACGTCCAGGGCGTCGAGAACGTGTACGACCTCGACTGGAATGGTGTGAAGGGCCCCGGCGGCAAGCGCTACGGCGACATCTTCCTCCAAAGCGAGCGCGAGTTCTCGACCTACAATTTCGAGGTTGCCAACACCGAGATGCTGGCGCGGCATTTCGTCGACGCCGAGGCCGAGTGCCAGGCGCTGCTCGGGGCCAAGCTGGCGCTGCCAGCCTACGACCAGTGCATCAAGGCGAGCCATCTGTTCAACCTCCTGGACGCGCGCGGCGTGATCAGCGTCACCGAGCGCGCTGCCTACATCGGGCGCGTACGCGCGCTCGCCAAGGGCTGCTGCGAG
>JACQAI010000405.1 GCA_016195115.1 Pseudomonadota bacterium | reverse complement strand
CGCGTCGCCGCGCTGTTCAAGCGCGTCGGCCTGCGCCCCGAGCAAATGCGCCGCTATCCGCACGAGTTCTCGGGCGGCCAGCGCCAGCGCCTCGGCATCGCGCGCGCGCTCGCGCTCAACCCGAGCCTGATCGTCGGCGACGAGCCGGTTTCGGCGCTCGACGTCTCGGTGCAGGCCCAGGTCATCAACCTGCTGATGGACCTGCAGGACGAGTACAAGCTCAGCTACCTGTTCATCGCCCACGACCTGGCGGTGGTCGAGCACATCAGCCACCGCGTTGCGGTGATGTATCTCGGCAAGATCGTCGAACTGACCGACAAGAAGTCGCTGTTCGTCGAGCCGCTGCACCCCTACACCGAGGCGCTGCTGTCGGCGGTGCCGCAGCCCGAGCCGCCGAAACCGGGCGCCGCGCGCCAGCGCATCATCCTGACCGGCGACGTGCCGAGCCCGATCCGACCGCCGCCCGGCTGCCGCTTCCACACCCGCTGCCCCTACGTGTTCGACCGCTGCAAGGTCGAGGAGCCGGCGTTCCAGCAGGCCAAACCCGGCCACTGGGTCGCCTGCCACCTCCGCGACGCCCCCGCTGCGACGTCCACTTAGGGCGGCACACTTCCGCATTCCCCAGTCGTCATGCTCGCGCGAGGCGCGAGCATCCACGCCTGAGGAGCGTGACGGCCGTCAGAGGGTAATCTAGATCGTCCTGATGCCGTGCGGCGGCTCCCAAATCGTGATCCTCGCGCCTAAGCGCGAGGATCACGATTTGGGCGTGTGGTGGTGCGGTGCCCTCGATGCACGCCGCTCGGTCAGACGCGGCGGTCGTCGGGGCCTAGGCGGCGATTCTCGCTGGTGACCGAGTGCTTCTGGACGAAGTTCGTCTGGGTCTTGATCAGCGCCTCGAACTCGGCGCCCGGCACCGGCCGGCTGAACAGGTAGCCCTGGCCGATGTCGCAATCCTCGCTGCGCAGAAACGCCAGATGCTCCGGCAGCTCGATGCCTTCGGCGACCACCTTCATCCTCAGCGAGTGCGCCAGGCTGATGATCGCGCGCGTGATCGTCTGGCCGTCCGGGCTGTCGTGCAGGTTCTTGATGAATGAGGCGTCGATCTTCACCGTGTCGGCGGCGAAGCGCATCAAATAGCTCAAGGACGAATAGCCGGTTCCGAAGTCGTCGATCGCGATCGGGATGCCGATCGCCTTGAGCCAGCTGAAGGTCTCGGTGACGACGTCGTCGTCGCCGAGCAGGACGCTCTCGGTGACCTCGATCTCGAGCTTCTCGGGATCGAAGCCGGTGTCCTCGAGGATCGCCGTGATCGAGCCGATCACGCTCTGTCGGCGGAACTGCACGGTCGACAGGTTGACCGCGAGCTTGAGGTCGGCGATGCCGGAGTCGTTCCACACGCGGGTCTGCCGGCACGACTCGCGCATCATCCAGTCGCTGATCGGCGAGATCAGGCCGGTGCGCTCGGCGACCGGGATGAACTGGCCGGGCGGGATCATGCCGTGCTCCGGATGCTTCCAGCGCAGCAACGCCTCCATGCCGATGATCAGGCCGCTGCGGATGTCGATCTTGGGCTGGTAGAACACCACCAGCTCGTCGCGCTCGAGCGCATGGCGCAGCTCGAGCTTGATCAGGCCGAGGCGCTTGGCCTCCTCGTCCATCTCGGGCTGGAAGAAGTGGTAGCGACGCGACCGACTGGCGCGCGCGCGCGACAGCGCCAGATCGGCGTTGCGCATCAGCTGGCCGGGCTCGTCGCCGTCGTCGGGCAGCCGCGTGATGCCGATCGAAGCGTTGACGTCGATTTCGAACGTGCTGCCGACCGCGATGGCGTCGCGTTGCAGATTGTGGATCAGCCGCTCGGCGAACACCGCGGCGTCGTCGGTGGTGGTGATCTCGGGCATCAGGAGCGCGAACTCGACGCCGGTGAGCCGCGCCACTATGCCGTCCGGCCCTGCGATGTTGATCAGCCGCTCGGCGACGCCGCGCAGCAGCGCGTTGCCGAGCGCGTGACCGAGGAAGTCGTTGACGTCCTGGAAATCCTCAAGGCCGACGAACAGCAGGGTGCCCGGCTGGGTCGTGCCGTTGGCCAGCGACTTCTCGAGCAGGGCGAGGAAGTTGTTGCGGTTGGGCAAGCTGGTGATGTCGTCGCGCTCGATGGCGGATTCCTGGGGCCGGCCGTGCTCGGGATTGGGCGGCGCGGTTTCGCGGGCGAGCTCGAGGAACGAGCCGTCATCGAGCCACAGCCGGTCGACCTGGACGACGCGTCCGGAGGCATGCTTGACGATGATCGGGGCGTCGGGCCGAGCGACCAGCGCGGCCATCTGGGTGACCACGTAGTCTTCGATGCCCTCGGTCACCAGGACCGAGGCCGCCCGGTGCTCCAGGATGTCGCGATAGGGCGCCTGAGCCCGGCACAACCCCTCGGGGAGCCCGAGCAGGTCGGCATAGCTGCGATTCCATAGGCGGAGCGTCAGGTCGGGCCCAACCACGGCAAGCCCTTGACCGACCTGCTCCAAAACCTGCTGGAGCGGCGCCGAATCGATTACCGGTACACCCATAGCCCCGCGGCCGACCTGAGCAAATTCCTAGAATTCCTAAAAGGCAATCTACCCCAGGGGGATTCCTAGGAAAACTCAAGTTTCATGGAGTTGCGTTAACGAATCCCATCATGCCGCCATTCTGGTGCTCCAAGATATGGCAGTGGAACATCCAGGCCCCCGGCCGCTCGGCGACGAAGGCCAGGTCGGCCAGCTCGCCGGGCGCCAGCAGCACGGTGTCGCGCCAGGTGCCGGCCGCCGCATCATCGGCCCCCGGGTCGAGCGCCAGGACCGGAAAGCCGTGGAGATGGACCGGGTGGGGCCAGGCGGTGTCGTTGGCCACGGTCAGGCGCCCGGTCTCGCCAACCCGCAAGGTCAGGAGCGGCGCGTCGACGTGGTAGTGGCTGCTGCCCACCACGCCGTTGAGCGCCCACACCCGGCCGCGCTTGGCCAGCCTTGCCATGTCGAGCTCCTCGCCCTCGAGCCGGCCGCGCGTCAGCCGGCCCATGGCGCCGCCGCCGAGCTCGATCCGGCAGGGCACGGCACGCGCCAGATCGGGGCGCGGCAAGGGGTTGGCCGGCAGCACCACGGGCTCGCGGCGCGGCGCCGGGCGCACCGGCGCACCGTAGACCAGGGTGACCAGGCGGTAGGCCGCGGCGGTGCCGTGGCGCATCGGGCCGGGACCGCCGCCGTGGTCGATCACGTCGAAACGGCGCCCGGGGGCATGGGGGCAGTCGAGCAGCAGGTCGACGCGCTGTCCGGGCGCCAGCACGATCCGCCCCGGCGCTGTCGGCCGGGCCAGCGGTTGGCCGTCGAGCGCCAGCACGGTCGGCTCGTGGTCCGTGAACTCGAGCTCGAATATACGCGCATTGGCTGCGTTAATCAGTCGCAGGCGTAGGCGCTCGTTGGCCGCCACCGCGTGGGTCTCCGGGACCCGGCCGTTGAGCGTCACGGTGTTGCCCAGCCGGCCGGCGTGGCTCATGTCGAACAGGCTGTCGAAGTCGCCGTCGATGCGGGCCGCGCGGTCGAGCCGCCAGTCGCCCAGCACCCAGACGACATCGCGGTCGACCGCCGGCGGGCTGGTCTCCTCGACAATCAGCGCGCCGGCCAGGCCGCGCCCGAGCTGCTCGGAATCGTCGTAGTGCGGGTGGTACCAGAAGGTGCCGGCGTCGAGCAGGTCGAACGCGTAGGTGAAACCGGCGCCGGGCAGGATCGGCGGCGTCGGCGCGTGCGGCACGCCGTCCATCTCGACCGGCAGCCGGATGCCGTGCCAGTGCACCGTGGTCGGCGACGGCAGCCGGTTGACCACCGCGACCTCGAGCCGGTCGCCCTGGCGGGCGCGGATCTCAGGCCCGGGCGCGCGCCCGTCGTAGCCCCAGATCTCGGTCGGCGGCGGCGCGGCGGCGCCCTCGACCAGGGGCTGCGTCGCCACGCGTGGGGTCAGACGCAGGGCGCGCGGCGCCGCCGCATCGACCGGCGCGCGCGGCAGCCAGAGCGTGCCGGCGCCGGCGGCCAAGCCCTGGAGCGCCCGCCGGCGGCTCAGCGTCACGTCGGCTCGGCGGCCAGCGCGGCGCGCTCGACCGCCGCGAACGGCACGACGCGCGCGACCGGCAGCCGCACGGTCACGCGCGTGCCGACGTCGATCTTGCTGTCGAACTCGAGCCGACCGCCGTGCAGCTGGGTCAGCGAGTTGACGAGGGGAAGGCCGAGGCCGGTTCCCTGGTAGCGGCGCGTCAGCGAGCTGTCGATCTGGCCGAACGGCGCCAGCGCGCGCGGCAGATCGGCCAGATCGAAGCCGATGCCGGTGTCCGCGACGATCAGCAAGAGGTCGCCGTCGGGGGCCAGCTCGGCGGTGACCTCGATGACGCCGCCGGGGCGCGTGAACTTGACCGAGTTGGACAGCAGGTTGAGCAGGATCTGCTTGATGCCGCGCTCGTCGGCGCGGATCAGCGGCCGCGGCTCGGGCATGCGGCTGCGGATCGTCAGGCCGCCCTTGGCGGCTTTGTCGCCGAGCAGGCGCAGCGCCGAGGCGAGCACGCGCTCGAGATCGATGGTTTTCTCGAGCAGCTCGAAATGCCCGGACTCGACCTTGGAAAGATCGAGGATGTCGTTGATCACCTCGAGCAGGTGGTTGCCGCTCAAATGGATGTCGGCCATGTAGTCGAGGTACTTCGGGGTGCCGATCGGGCCCAGCAGCTGCTCGCGGATGATCTCGGCGAAACCGATGATGGCGTTGAGCGGCGTGCGCAGCTCGTGGCTCATGTTGGCGAGGAACGCGGTCTTGGCGCGGTTGGCGAGCTCGGCCTGCTCCTTGGCGGACTGCAGGGCATTCTCGAAGCGCTTGCGCTCGGTGATGTCGGCGAACGTCGTGAGGAAGCCGCCGCCCGCCGGATAGCTGCGCCGCACCTCGAGCACCATGCCGTTGGGGCGCGTGTACTCGTAGGGCGTGACCTTGCTCGAGGTCACCAGGGCCATGCGCCCGGCCACTAGGGTCTCGATGTCGCCCGGCCCGTACTCGCCGCGCATGGCGTTGTGGCGGAACATGGTCGCGATCGGCATGCCGACCTGCATCAGCCAGTCGGGCAGGTCGAACAGCGTCTGGTACCGCGGGTTCCATAGCGCCAGCCGGAGGTCCTTGTCGACCACCACGAGCGCCTCCGCGATGCTGTCGATGGTCGTCGACAACAGGCTGCTCTGGAGCGCCAACGCCATCTCGCGCGTCCGCACCTCGGTGATGTCGGTGTGAATGCTGACGCGGTAGCCGTCGCGCGCCCGGTGATCGCCGACCAGCATGAAGCGGCCGTCGGTCAGCGCCATCTCGAGGCTGCCGCTGTCGCCGCGATGTTGCGCCAGCCGCTCGGTGACCCAGGCCTCGGGGTCGGCGAGCGCCGCCTTGACCAGGCCGGTCGTGGCGGTCATCCGCACGATCTCCTCGAAGGTGCCACCGGGCCGCGCCACTGGCGCGATGGTCGGATAGATCTCGGTGAAACGGCGGTTGCACAGCGCCAGCCGATCGTCCGGCGTGTAGAGCGCGAAGCCCGAGCTCAAGGCGTTGATGGCGTCGAGCAGGCGGCGCTCGGCGCTTTCGGCTTCGGCCTTGGCGGCGAACTCGCCGGTGACGTCGCTGCCGGTGCCGCGGTAGCCGCGAAAGCTGCCCCCGTCGTCGTAGACCGGGTGGCCGCTGACCCGGACGGTGCGCCGGCCGATGCCGGGCACGTCGCGCGAGAACACGAAGTCGTCGAACCCGCGGCGTGCCGCCAGATCGGCCTGGTGCTGCTGCCAGAGCGCGCGGTCATCCTCGAGACCGGGGAACTCGTCGCGGCGCCGGCCCAGGACCTCGCCCGGGTCGGCGCCGCCGGGCAGGTGCGACACCCAGGTCAGGCGCATCTCGGCGTCGGTTTCCCAGAGCCAGCTGGCGGCCGATCCCGCCAGCAGGTCGAAGCGCTTCTCGGCGGTGCGGGCACGCGCCTCGACGACCGCTCGGCGCGCCCGCTCGCGTATCGCGAGCGCGCCAACAGCGGCCAAGAGCAGCACCCCGGCCAGGGCGACGGCCAGCTCCGGGAAGACCATGATCGGGCGAGCTTAGCGCAATTCCCTATCAAAACCTTGCCGCAGCGGCCCCGTCGGGCTCAGCGGGGCGCCAGGTCGCGTCCGGCGAGGCGGCCAAGCACGTCGACCAGCTGGCCGAGGTTGCTCGCGAGGGTCGGCATGTCGGCGCTCGGTCGGATGGTTTCCTCGTTCATATAGAGCGCGCGGTTGATCTCGATCTGCAGCGCGTGGACGCGGTCGGCCGGACGGCCGTAGTGCCGCGTCGTGAAGCCGCCGGCGTAGGGATCGTTGCGCGTCACGACGTAGCCGAGCCCGGTCAGGCAGCGCTCGGCGGTGTCGGTGATCGCCGGCGCGCAAGCGGTGCCGAAGCAGTCGCCGAGCACGAAGTCGACGCGGGACTCGCCCGGATCCTTGTCCATCGGCCCGCCGATCGACGGCATGGAATGGCAGTCGACCAGGACGCAGAAGCCGAACGCGTCGCGCGTCTCGTCGACCAGCGCCCGCAGCGCCGCATGGTAGGGCTTGTAGTAGCCGTTGATGCGGCTCGAGATCTCGGCGTAGCGCAGCTTGCCGCCGTAGATCTCGGCGCCGTTGGCGACGACGCGCGCAATCGTACCCAGGCCGGCGGCCACCCGCGGGCTGCGCGTATTCGCGAACGCCGGCAGGTCGTCCTCGAACATCGCCGGGTCGAGCTCGTAGGGCTCGCGGTTGGGGTCGCAGAAGGCGCGCGGGAACAGCGCGCGCAAGAGCGGCGCGCCGTTGGCGTGGGCGGTGGCGAACAGCTGGTCGACAAAGCTGTCCTCGGAGCGGCGCAGGCTGAGGGGATCGAGGTTCGAGCCCTGGACGAACTCGTCCGGATAGGCGCTGCCGCTGTGCGGCGAGGCGAACACCAGCGGCACGCTGTGGCGCGCCGGCCGGATGACCTCGAGGATGCTGGCGGTGTCGCAGGGCTGTGACATGGATGGCAGAATTAGTGGCTCAGCCCGACGGCTTTGTCACGCGCCGGCTGGGCCGCGGGCGCTTGCAAAGCCGACGCTTTCATCCATAATGCCGCCCCGCGCGGGCAGCACGGCTGCTCGTGGAGATCCCTTGGGGGCGCGTAGCTCAGCGGGAGAGCACTACCTTGACATGGTAGGGGTCACAGGTTCAATCCCTGTCGCGCCCACCATCCCCCAGCGCATCGTCACGCACCTGCTTTTGCGGCGGCCGCGTCTATGAGAGACCTTCAGCCGCTGGTGCGTCCGAACAGCGTCGCGGTGATCGGCGCCTCGCCCGACACCTCGATCATCCGCGGCCGGCTGTTCGAGTTTCTGCGCCTGCACGCGTTCGCTGGACCGGTCTACCCGGTGAGCCGCAGCCACGCCGTCGTCCAGGGCCTCAAGGCCTACCCGAGCGTCGCCGATCTGCCCGAGGCGCCGGACCTCGCCATCATCGTGGTGCCGGCGGAGGTCGTCCCCGAGACCCTCGAGCAGTGCGGCGCGCGCGGCATCAAGGCGGCGCTGATCATCTCCTCGGGCTTTGGCGAAGCGACGGACGTCGATGCCGCGGCGCGCGATCACGCGTTGCGCGCGATCGCGCGGCGTTACGGCATGGCGCTGGGCGGCCCGAACTCCGAAGGCCTGATGATCGCCGAGCGCCGGCTCGCCGCCAGCTTCAGCCCGGTGGTCGGCCCCGAAGGCGGGCCGCTGGCACCGGAGACCGCGCGCGGCCGGCCGATCGCGGTGGTCGGCCAGAGCGGCGCCATGACGTTCGCGTTCGTCAGCCGCGGCCGGCCGCGCCAGCTGCGCTTCGAGGCCGTGATCAGCTCGGGCAACCAGGTCGACCTCGAGGCCCATGACTACGTCGACTACTGGCTCGAGACCGGCGGGCCGGAGATCTTCATCCTCTATATCGAGCAGATCGTCGACGGCCGGCGCTTCCGCGCCGTTGCCGAGCGCGCGCTGGCGCTCGGCCGGCCGCTGATCGTCGCCCGAATCGGCCGCTCGGATGCCGGCCGGCGCGCCGCGGCGTCGCACACCGGCGCGCTCGCCGCCGCCGATCGGCTCGACGAGGCGGTGTTCCGCCACTACGGCGTCATCCAAGGCGACGACCTCGACCACATCACCGACATCGCCGCGGCGTTCGCCTGCTGCGCGCCGCCGCGCGGCAACCGCGTCGCCATCATCACGGGCTCGGGTGGCGGTGCGGCCTGGATGGCCGACCTGCTCTCGGCGCAGGGCCTCGAGGTGCCGGTGCTCGAGGACGCGATCCAGGCCGAGATCGCGCCCCTGCTGCCGTCCTACGCCTCGGCCAAGAACCCGATCGACGCCACCGCGCAGGCGATCCGCCAGGTCGGCTACGCCACGCTGGTCGAGATCGTCCAGCGCTCGCGGCGCATCGACGTCATCGTGCTGATCGGCTCGCTGGCCGAGGAGCATCGCGCCGCGCACCACGCCACGGTGCTGGCGCCGCTGGTCGGCGGCGGCATGCCGATCGTGTTCTGCTCCTACACCGTGGCGTCGCCGCAATCGATCGCCCATTTCGCCGCTGCCGGCATCCCGTGCTTCACCGCGATGCAGAACTGCGCGCGCGCCATCCGTGCCATGGTCGATCACGCCGCAGCACGCCGGCGCCACGCCGCGCGCGCGGCGCCGGCGACCGTCGATCCCGCGCTCCGCCAGGCGGTCGACGCGGCGCTGCGCGCCGCTGGCGCGACCATGACGGAATGGGACGCCAAAGCCATCCTGGCGCGCTACGGCGTGCCGCGCCCGGCCGAGCACCTGGCGATCAGCGCGGACGACGCGGTCGCCGCCGCGGCGCGCATCGGCGGTGCGGTCGCCCTCAAACTGCAATCACAAGACCTCCCGCACAAGACAGAGGCCGGCGCCGTGATGCTCGGCGTGACCGGCGACACCGCGGTGCGCGCGGCCTATGAGACGGTGATGCGCAACGGCCGTGCCGCCGCGCCCCGCGCGACCATCCAGGGCGTGCTCGTCCAGGCGATGGCGTCACCCGGCCGCGAGATCATCCTCGGCGTCACGCGTCACGACGGCTTCGGCCCGATGCTGATGGTCGGTCTTGGCGGCATCCATGTCGAAGCCCTGAAGGACGTCGCCTTCGCGCCGGTGCCGCTCGACGAGACCGACGCGCTGGCCTTGATCGATCGGCTCAACGCCGCCGCCCTGCTCGGGCCCGTGCGCGGCCAGCCAGCGGCCGACCGTGTCGCGCTGGCGCGCCTGATGGCGCTGCTGTCGCGCTTCGCCGCCGATCACGCCGACGCAATCGCGGAGATCGATCTCAATCCCGTGATCGTGCATCCGGAGGGCCAAGGGCTGACGATCGTCGACGCCCTGATCGTCCGGCGCTCCATCGACGCCGACGGCACGACTTAGCGCACCGAAGGGGTGACACGGAAGACATGGAGGATCGCAGAGGGCACGGAGGTGATCTGCCTGGCTGAGCCGGCGTGCCCCCTCAGGTGACGGTGGATGCCGCGCGCAGCGCGGCCGAACACCCTGATGGATCCAGGCACGACGGCATCGCGGGCACGGCGTCTCCGTGCCCTCTGTGATCCTCCGTGTCGACCTTAGGGCGGACCGCTCAATACGGTCGCCTCAGCGGGCGGTGAAAGCCGGCAGGCGGCGCTCGGCGGTGGACTTGATGCCTTCGCGGAAGTCCTCGGTCTTGCGCAGCCAGTCCTGCTCCTCGTACTCGCGCTCGGTCGCCGCCGCGACGGCGTCGGCGAGGCCGCGCCGCAGGGTCTCACGCGTCGCGACGATGGCGAGCGGTGCCGACTGCGCGATCTCGGTAGCGATCTCGGTCGCCTTGGCGCGCACCTGGTCGAGCGGCACACAATAATCGGCTAGACCGATCGCCAGGGCTTCCTCGCCGGTGATGCGCCGGCCGCTATACATCAGCCAGCTCGCCTTCTGCATCCCGATCAGGCGCGGCAAGGTCGCGGTCAGGCCGAAGCCGGGGTGGAAGCCCAGCCGCGTGAAATTCGCCGCGAACCGCGCCTCGGGGCAGGTGACGCGAAAGTCCGCCATCACCGCCAGCCCGATGCCGGCGCCGATCGCGGCGCCGTGCACGGCGGCGACGATGGGTTTGCCGGTGCGCCACAACCGCTGCGCCTCCTTGTAGAGATGCCGCCCGCGCTTGGGCGCGGTGCTGATGCCGTCGGGACCGCGGCTGGCGAAGTCGGCGCCGGCGCAGAAGTGCTTGCCCTCGGCGCACAGCACGATGGCGCGCACCTCGGGGACGCGGTCGAACTCCTCGAGCGCATCGGCGATCTCGCCGACCATGTCGGTGTCGACGAAGTTGTTGGGGCCGCGCCGGACCTCGATCGTGGCGACCATGCCGCGCGTGACGGCGATATGCTCGAAGCTGGCTGACATGGAGGCCTCCCTGCTGCGCGGGGGCCATCCTAGCCTACGCTACGGCGCGAACGCCACCGACGGCAGCCAGGTCGACAGGATCGGCACGAAGGTGAAGACCACCATCGCGATCACGAGCACCGGGTAGAACAGCAGGCTGGCGCGCACCACGGCGCCGAGCGGCAGCTTGGTCACGGCACAGACCGCGAAGAGCCCGAGCCCGACCGGCGGATGGACGATGCCGAGCAGCAGCGCCAGGGTGAGGACGACGCCGAAATGGATCGGGTCGATGCCGAAGCTGACGACCAGCGGCCCGAACAGCGGCACGCCGATCAACAGCGCCGGCACGGTCTCGAGGAAGAAGCCGAGCACGATCAGGGCCAGCACGACCAGGCCGAGGATCACCCACTTGTTGTCGGTCACCAGCACCAGCGCGTGGCCGAGATGCTCGGCCATCTGCTCCGACGTCAGCACGAAGCCCATGACCGAGCCCAAGCCCGTCAGCACCATGATCATCGAGGTGGTGCGCGCCGAGTCGATCAGCGCGCGCCGCAGGCGCTCGACGGTGATCTCGCGATAGAGCACTCCGAGCAGCAGCGCATAGACCACCGCGAGCACGCTCGCCTCGGTCGGCGTCGTCCAGCCGGTCATCATGCTGCGCAGGATGACGAGCGGCGTCATCAACGCCGGCAGCCCGGTCAGACCCGACATCGCGATCTGGCGCACGGTGCTGCGCTGGGGCGGCGGAAATTTCTCCAGCCCCAGCCGGTCGAGCGCGTAGTTGTTGATCATCAAGAGCGCGGCGAGCGCCAGCCCGGGCAGCACGCCGGCGACGAACAGATGGCCGACCGAGACGTTCATCTGCACGGCGTAGAGGATGAACATGATCGACGGCGGGATGATGGGCGCCAGCAAGGACGATGACACGGTCAGCGCCGCGCTGAACTCGCCGCGATAGCCGGCCTGGCGCATGGCGTGGATCACCATGGTGCCGACGCCGGCGATGTCGGCCAGCGCCGAGCCCGAGATGCCGGCGAAGATGACGCTGGCGGCGACGTTGGCCTGCGCCATGCCGCCGCGCAGGCCGCCCAGCAGGTGGCCGACGAAGTCGAAGATCCGCCGCGTCAGGTCGAGCTGATTCATCAGGTTGCCGGCCAAGATGAAGAACGGGATGGCGAGCAACGGCACGCTTTTGACGTCGTGCTCCATGTAGCGGACCATGGTGGCGATCGGCAGATCCATGACGATCAGGCCGGTCAGGCCGCCGGCGCCCATGGCGACGCACACCGGCGTGCGCACCAGCATCAGGACGAGGAACGTCAGGATCATCCACACCGACGCCATGGCGGGCTCAGGTCAGCAGGCCGGCGCGGCCCGGCCGGTCGTCGGGACGGCCGGCGAGCTGGCGCACCAGATAGATGAGCTCGGTCAGCGCGACGTCGGCGGCGCCGAGCAGCAGCGGCAGGTAGTAGATCGATTCCGGCAGGTCGAGCGTGTTGGTCGTGAAGCGGCCGGCGAACTGCATGGTCTCCCACGCGTAGACCGCGAGCAGCCCGAAGAAGAAGATCAACAGCAGCCGGGCCAAATAGCCCGCGGCGATGCGCAAGCGGGCCGGCAGAAAGCGGAACAGCGCGTCGACCTGGATGTAGTCGCCCTCCTTGGCGACCAACGCGTAGGTGAGGAAGTAGAGCCACATCGCCAGGATGATGGCGAGCTCCTGGGACCAGCTGAAGCTCGCCGAGACGAGGATGCGGCGGCCGATGTCGACGGCGTAGATCGCGACCATCGCGCCGAGCACGACGATCGCCGCGGTGCGCACCACGAAGCCGGTGACGCGCAGATAGCGCGCGAACCAGGGATCGAGACGGTCGATCAGAAGTATGGCCCTCACCCGGCTCGCTTGCGCTCGCCGCCCTCTCCCGCAATGCGGGAGAGGGAAGGGGCCCGCGCGGCGAAGCCGCGTGGGGAGGGTGAGGGCTGTCGGCGCACTACTTCAATGCCGCGATCTTGGCCGCCAGCCCCTTGGGTACGACGTTCTGCTCCTCGAGCGTGGTCAGCACGGTCTTGCCGGCCTCGCGCCACGGCGCCGGGTTGGGTTCGATCACCGTGACGCCGTACTCGGCGCGCGCCTTCTCGCGCTTCTCGCTGTAGCCGCGCGCCGACTCCGCCGCGAACGCCTTGCCGCCGACGGCCGCCGCCTGGTGCAGGATCTGGCGCTGGGCGTCGTTGAGCGCGTTGTAGCGCCGCGCGTTCATCATGATGTTGATGATCTGGAAGTACTCGTCAGTGCGCGTCCAATACTTGGCGATCTCGACGTTCTTGACGTCGTAGGCGATGCCAATCGTCTCGGGGCCGCCCTCGATGATGCCCTGCTTGAACGCCAGGTACATCTCGGGCCGCGCCACTACGATCGTGTTGGCGCCGAGCCCGCGCCAGGTCTCGATCGCGGTCTTCGACTCCCAGATCCGCAGCTTGAGGCCCTTGAGGTCGGCCGGGGTCATGATCGGCCTGATCGCGACGACGCCGCGCGGATCGCTCTGGAACCACGTCCAGTTCGTATCGAGCAGCACGCCGCCCTCGGCTTTGACGCGATCGACCGTCGGCTTGTAGAGCTCGCTCTTCTGGAACGCCTGCATGTGCTCGATGCTGCGGAACACATAGGGCGCCGAAAGGATCTTGCTCTCGTCGGTCAGGTTGGCGAGGAACTCGGGAAACAGCAAATGGAGGTCCTGCGCGCCGAGGAACACGTTCTTGATCTGCTCCGGGATGGTGCCGAGCTTGCCGGCGTGGAACACCTCGACCTTCATGGCGCCGTTGCTCAGCCGCTCGACCTCCTTGGCGAACGCCTCGGCGCCGACGCCCGAGTGGGTGGGGGCCGGATCGACGTGGCCGAGCTTGAACGTGAGGGTCTGGGCGTGCGCGGTCGAGAGACACGCGGCGAGCCCGATCGCCGCGACAGAAGTCAGGATTCTCGCAGTCATGGTGCCTCCTTGGTCGTGCTTGTTGTGGTTTTTCCGGCGATGATCGATCGAAAGCCGGGGGTGAACAAGACGCGTCTCAATGCGCACGGCGGATCACCGTGCCGGCGCGCTCGCCGGTCAGGTGGCCGTCGGCCAGCGTGACCACGCCGTTGACCACGACGTGGCGCATGCCCTCGGCGAGCTGGTTGGGCTCGAAGGTGGTCGCGGTTTCGCCGAAGCGCGTCGCATCGAACACCGCGACGTCGGCGCGCGCCCCGGCCTTGAGGATACCGCGATCGGCGAGGCCCAGCGTCCGCGCCGGCAATCCGGTCAAGCGCCGCACCGCTTCGGCGGGAGACAGAATGCCGGTCTCGCGCACCATGAAACGGAAGAACCACGACGCCCAGCTGTAGGCGCCATGGAACACCGTGCCGGCGAGCGGCCCGTCGGGCGCCAAGGTCGTCGCATCCGAGCCGGCCATGCACAGCGCGTTGCCGAACGCCGCGCGCTGCAGGGCCTCGCTGTAGCAGTGGATGATCACCATCGGCTCGCGCACCCGCTCGCCGTAGCCCTGCAGGATGTCGAACGCGGCGTCGAACGCATCCTGACCGCGCTCGCGCACGATGTCGGCGAGGCTGCGCCGGGCATATTGCGGGAACCGCGCGTTGTCGAGCAGGACGACGCGCTCCCAGTCGTCGACCCCGGACAGGATGCTGCGGAAGGTCTTCATGCGCGCGCGCCGGTCGCCCACGGCGGCAGCATCGCGCTCAGCATGGTGGTGCCGAAGCGGCGCGTGTGCATGTCGAACGCGACGTCGAGCCCGCGGGCACGGAACCGCTCGACCAGGGCGATCGACTGCTCGGTCGCGGCCTCGCCAGACCGTGGCGCCAAGTGCGAGATCTGCAGCCGCACGCCGGTCGTCTCGGCGGTGCGCAGCGCCTCCTCGATCGCCTCGACCGCGCGCGCGTCGCGGTCGCGCGTGTGGGTGGCATAGAGCCCGCCGCGGCGCGCCACGACGCGGCACAGCGCGGTCGCCTCGCTCTCCGGCACGCCGACCTCGGCGGGATATTCGAGTCCGGTCGAGAAGCCGAACGCGCCGTCGTCGAAGCCTTGCTCGAGCAGCCGCGTCATGGCGGCGAGCTCGTCGGGGGTCGCCGGGCGATCCGCCACACCGACCGTGGCGCGGCGCAGCTGGCCGTTGGGCCCCAGCGTGAGGACGTTGATCGCCGGGCGCGCCGCCGTCAGCGTGTCGAAATAGCCCGCGATGGTGCGCCAGCTCAGCGTCACGGCATCGGTGACGCCGTAGATGTTGTCCATCGCCAGCTCGGGGTCGCCGATCGGCGCGCAGCCGAAACCGCAATTGCCGATCACCTCGAGCGTGACGCCCTGCTTGACCGCGCTCACGGCACGGGGATCAACCAAGAGCGTGAAGTCGGAGTGGCTGTGGATGTCGATGAAGCCGGGGGTCACCAGGCAGCCGGCAGCGTCGAGCTCGCGCGCGCCGCGCGCCGCAACGCGGCCGATCTCGGCAATCGTGCCGCCCGTCACGGCAACGTCGGCGGAGATCGGCGCGGCGCCGGTGCCGTCGACCACCGTGCCGCCGCGGATCACCAGGTCGGGGGTCATGGGCGTTGCCTCATGCCCGCCGCCTTTGCGGCGCGGCGCGCAGTCGGGCCGTGGTGTCCCAGTCGATCGCGTGCGTCGCGGGATCGATCGCGACGCCGTAGGCGGCGCGCGCCTGCGCGATCGACACTTTCTCGTCGAGCACGTCTTCGAGCACCGCCTCGGGGGCGCGCGCATGGGCATCGCCGTAGCCGCCGCCGCCCGCCGAGACGTGACGGAAGCTGTCGCCCTTGCGCATCGTGAAGGCTTCGAGCGGCATGGTCGGCAGCGCGCGCTCGGTGCCGCCCGACAGCAGGAAATTCGCCGACGGCCCGCCCGGGTGGCCGCCGTCGATGCCGTAGGGCACGTGGCGTCGGCGGTCGGCGCGCACGGTGAAGACCGCCTCGTCGGCCAAGAGGCGCCACTCGCGCACGAAAGCGAGGCCGCCGCGGTGCGCGCCCGGGCCGCCGGAGTCCGGCACCAGCCCGTACTCGACGACCTGCAGCGGCAGTTCGGTCTCGATCAGCTCGACCGGTTGGTTCGACAAATTGGCGGCCGGGTTCGAGATGCCCTCGGGGCCGTCGAGCGTGGCGCGCGCGCCCCAGTTGCCGACCATCACCTCGGTCATGACGAAGAATTTCTTGTGGTGCCAGCCGCCGATCGAGAACAGGGTTGGGCCGCCCTCGCCGCCGGCGATCACTTTGTCGGGCACGACCTGCGCCAGCGCGCCCATGATGGCGTCGAACACACGATAGCCGATGACGCCGCGCGCCGCGCACGCCGCCGGCAGCACCGGGTTGACGATCGTGCCGGCCGGCGCGGTGACGCGCACCGGACGCATATAGCCTTGGCAGTTGGGCAGCTCGTCGGTGCTCAGGCAGCGGATCGCGCAGTACGACACCGAGCGCACCATTGCGATCGGGCAGTTGATCGCGGCCGGCACCTGGGCGGCGCTGCCGGTCAGATCGATGTCGATGGTGTCGTCGGCGACCGTGACGGTGACCTTTATGGGCAGCGGCTCGGGCGTCTCGCCGATGCCGTCGAGCCAATCGGTGAATTCGTAGACGCCGTCCGGAATGGTGCGGATGACGTCGCGCATGGCGCGCTCGGCGCGTTCCTGCAGCGCCTCGAGATAGGGCCGCACCACGGGGCTGCCGTATTTCTTGAGCAACGCGGTCAGGCCGCGCTCGCCGACCGTGCACGCCGCGAGCTGGGCGCGCAGGTCGCCCATCAGGTGCACGGGGTGGCGCGTGTTGTGCTCGAGGATGCGGAAGATCGCCGGGTTGGGCTTGCCGGCCTCGTAGAGCTTGAGGAGCGGCAGGCGCAGGCCTTCCTGGAAGATCTCGGTGGCGTGGATCGCGACCGAGCCGGGCGCGATGCCGCCGACGTCGCAGTGATGCGCCATGGTGCAGACGTAGCCTTCGAGCTCGCCCGCGAAGAAGATCGGCTTGATGACGTAGATGTCGGGCAGATGCTGGCCACCCGCGCCGTAGGGATCGTTGAAGATGAAGACGTCACCGTCGCGCAGGTCGGCGGTGGGCTCGGCCAGGATCGTCCGCATGCCGTCGGGGAAGGCGCCGAGCTGGACCGCCAGGGTCAGGCCCTGGGCGATGATCTCGCCGTGGCGGTCGCACAGCGCGGTCGAGTAGTCCATGGAGTCGCGCACCACCGGCGAGTAGGCGCTGCGCATGATCACCAGCGCCATCTCGTCGGCGACCGACGACAGCGCGTTCTTGATGACTTCGAAGGTGATCGGATCGATCGCAACGGTCATCGCGTCATCCCAGCGTTATGGCGATGTTGCCCGAGGCATCGAGGGTCGCCGCGGCGCCGGGCGGCAGCACGCAGGTTGCATCGTACTCTTCGATCACGGCCGGGCCCTCGACGGTGCGCCCGGCCAGCGCGGCGCGCGCCAGGATCGGCGTCGGGACGACGCCGTGGCGCGGCCCGAAATAGCACGCGCGCGCGGCCTCGGCCGCGCCGCCGTTGCGCACGCCGACGCCGGCGACGATCGCCGCCGGGTCGTAGCGGCTCGGGCCGGCGACGCGCGCCCGCGCGGTCACGCGCACGGTCATGAGATCGACCGGGTCGCTGTCGGAGCGATGGCCGTACTGGCGCTCGTGCTCGGCGCCGAAGCGCGCCAGCAGGTCGGCGCGCGTCGGCGCGCCGTCGGGCACCGGAATGCTGAGCTCGTAGGCTTGTCCCGAATAGCGCAGGTCGGCCAGGCGGTGCACCGAGATGCGCTCGGGCGCATGGCCGTCGGCGGCGAGCGCGGCGCGGCCCTGCTGCGCGAGCCGGTCGAACGCCGCCGCGATCTCGCCGTCGTCGAGGCTCGCTAGGCCGCGCGACACCGTCGCGGCGAACTCCTGCTCGGCGTCGGAGAACAAGAGGCCGAGCGCGCTGAACACGCCGGGCGCCGGCGGCACCAGCACCGTGGTCATGTCGAGCGCGCGCGCGACCTCGACCGCGGCGACCGGACCGTTGCCGCCGAACGCGAACAGCACGAAGTCGCGCGGATCGCGGCCGCGATAGGTCGTGACCGCCTTGACCGCGCGGGTCATGTTGGCGCACGCGATGGTGTAGACGCCGAACGCGGCGTCGAGCGCCGACAGGCCGAGCGGTGCCGCGACGGTGTCGAGGATGGCGCGGCGCGCGCGCTCGGGCGCCAGCGCCACCGAGCCGCCGGCGAGCGCGCGCGGATTGAGGTAGCCGAGCACGACCAT
>JACQAI010000404.1 GCA_016195115.1 Pseudomonadota bacterium | reverse complement strand
GGCGTGGCCGGCGTGCAGCGGCTTGGTCATCGAGTCCGAGCGGAAGGCCTGCTGCAGGCCCGAGGCGAAGGTGCCGGCGGTGCCCATGGCGTTGATGAACTGCGCCTGGTCGAGGCCCAGGACGGTTGCCGCCGCGGCGGTGGCGCCGAAGCAGCCGACCGTGCCGGTGCTGTGCCAGTACTTATAGTGCGCGGGCACCATGGCGGCGCTGATACGGGTCGAGACCTCGTAGCCGACGATCACGGCGCGCAGAAAGCGCTCGCCGTCGACTTGGCGGCTTTGCCCCAAGGCCAGCGCCGCCGCGATCACCGGGCAGCCCGGGTGATACGTGCCGTCGCGGAAGATGTCGTCGAATTCGACGCTGTGCGCCGCCGTGCCGTTGATCAGCGCCGCGACCGGTGCCGGCGCATGCTTGCCCGACGGGTAGAGGATGGCGCGGCCGTGGCCGACCTGTTCGTCGAGCGCCTCGATCAGCAGGGTCGAGGGCGGCACGGTCCCGCCCGGCAGCACGACCGAGAAGAAGTCGATGATGGCGCGCTTGGCGGCGTGGCGGACCGCGTCGGACAGCGGCGCGGTCCGCTCGGCGACCGCGTAGTCGGCGTATTTTTGCATGATCATGGCGGCCACTCGCTTATCTTTCCAACTTTCTAAATCGTCATGCTCGCGCTAGGCGCGAGCATCCACGCCTGAGGAGCACGACGGTCGTCACCGGACGGTTCAAATCGTCTTGATGCTGCGCGGCAGCTCCCAAGGCGTGGATCCTCGCGCCTAGCGCGAGGATGACGGTCCCTGTGGTGAGCGGAGCGGAGAACACCGACTAAACCTTGATCGTGGCGGCGGCCTTGCCGGCGCCATCGCCCGCGATCTTGCCGAACACCGCGCCGGCCATCAGGCCGGTGCCGCCCGGGTAGTTGAAATAGAACAACCCGCCGACCAGCTCGCCGGCGGCGTAGAGACCGGGGATCGGCTGCTGCTCGGTGTCGAGCACGTTGCCGGAATCGTTGATCTTGAGCCCACCAAACGTGAACGTGATGCCGCAGGTTGTGGCGTAGGCTTCGAAGGGCGGCTTCTCGATCGTGTTCGCCCAGTTGGTCTTGTCGATCGCCAGGCCCTTGGTGCAGCGCCCGTCCTTGACGTTGGGATTGTAGGGAATCTGCGTCTGCACCGCGGCGTTGTACGCCTTGATCATCTTGAGGAAGCCGGCGGGATCGACGTCCTCGAGCTTGCCGGCCAGCTCCTCGAGCGTGTTGGCCGTGACCTTGGTGATCTGCTTGATGCGATACTCGTCGCGCAGCTGGCCCGCGACCTGCTGGTCAAAAATCTGCCAGGCGAACTGGCCGGGCTGCTCGAGCACGGCGCGGCCGTACTTGGCGTAGGTGTAGTTGCGGAAGTCGGCGCCCTCGTCGACGAAACGCTCGCCGCGCGCGTTGACCATCAGGCCCCACGGGTAGGAATGCTTCTGGAACTGGTCGCCGACCGCGAGGTCGCCGAACTCGGGCGCATTGCGCTCCCAGCCGACGGCGTGGCAGCCCGACCAGTTGCCGAACGGCATGGCGCCGACGTCGAGCGCCATCTTGATGCCGTCGCCGGTGTTGAAGCGCGTGCCGCGCACCTTGGCGAGCTCCCAGCCCGGCCCGAGATAACGCGTGCGCATCTCCGTGTTGGCCTCGAAGCCGCCGCACGCCAGCACTACCGCCTTGGCTGGGATCTCCCACAGCCGGTCGCCGCCGCGCACGCGCACGCCGTGGACGCGGATGCCGTCGCTGATCAGCGACTGGGCGCGCGTGCCGTAGAGCACCTCGACGCCGTTGCGGTCGTCGAAGAACTGGTCCTTCGTGTAGGTGCCGAAATCGGTGTTCTTGATCTCCTCGTCGTTGAGGTCGATCAGTTTCAGGAGATCGTCGATGCCGTCGAAGGCGAAGCGCATGATGCCGGCGGTGAACCGGCTGTTGCCGCCGGACTCGTCCTCCGGCGCGCGCTCGATCATCAGGACCTCGGCGCCCTGCTCGCGCGCCGCCATGGCCGCGGAAAACGCCGCATTGCCGCCGCCCACCACGACCACATCGTACTTGTCGCTCATCGATGCCCTGCCCTCTCGCCTGACCGCCGCCCCACTCTAATACAGGAGGCGCGAGCAGGGCCAACCCCTCCCCGGGGGCCGCACGTTAGGGCTGCGGCGGCGTCAGCTGGGCCTTGAGCCGCGCCACATCGGCCTCGAGCGCCTCGATGCGCGCCTTGGCGGTCATGAGATGTTGGGCGACCTCGTCGACATGGACGAGCTGGGGGATGTGCTGGTCGCAGTTGGTGTCCCAGGCCTCGATGGTGAATACGATGGCGCGCTCGACCACGGCGTCGTAGCCCGGCATGCGCAGCCGCTCGATCAGCGCCGGGTCGTCGTCGACCACGCGTGCGCGGCCCCACAGCTTGACCCGCGCCTGGGCGGTGTAGTCGGTCAGGAACAGGAACGCGCGGTCGTTCTCCGACAGGTTGCCGGCGGAGATGTACTGGCGGTTGCCGCGGAAGTCGGCGAAACCGATCGTGTGGCCATCCAAGAGCTTGAGGAATCCGGGCGGGCCGCCGCGGTGCTGGATGTAGGGCCGCCCATCGGCGCTGGCGGTGCCGAAGTAGCACGAGTCACGTAGCGCGATGAATGCCGCGACGTCCTCGGTGATCGGGCGCGCAAATCGGCCGCGCGCCTCGAGCGATGCGCCCTTGCCGCGCGAGCCGTAGCGCTCCTGGGCCTGGCGCACCGCCGGCGTGAACACGATGTCGTTGGCGTTGGGAAAGTCGGTCATGGCGGGAAGAACATGGGGTGTCCCGTCCGGGACGGCAAATGACGATTTCTAAGGGCTGGGATGAATTCGGCTCACGTCTGGCCCTCACCCTTCCCACGCGGCTTCGCCGCGCGGGCCCCTTCCCTCTCCCGCATTGCGTCGCATTGCGGGGTGGCGAGCGCGCTCGCGCGCGAGCCGGGTGAGGGACCGTCAGTCGAGGGGCTCGAGCTTGACGATCGAGGCGCCGTGGTTGTTGCCGACCCAGAAGGTCACCGGCGTGGTCGTGTTGTCGACGAACACGCGGCGGATGTTGGTCGGGCGCGGCAGCAGGTACTCGGTGAACTGGCCGGTCTTGGGGTCGAGCCGGAGAATCCGGTCGGTCGACATCGAGCCGGTCCAGGCCTCGCCGTTCTTGTCGAGCGCGACGTCGTAGGGCGCCGACCACGGCGTCGGCGCCTGCCACTCCTGAAATTTCTCGGTCCTGGTGTCGAACACCGCGATGCGGTTGCCGCGATATTCGCCGAACCACAGCCGGTCCTGCGCATCCATCATGCCGCGCCGTGGCGCCGAGCCGGCGGTCGGCGTCTCGAACAGCTTGATCTCGAGGGTCTTGGCGTCGATCCGGCCGATGTGGCGGTTGGCGAAGTCGGTGAAATAGAGGTTGTTCCGCGAGTCGGGAACGACGTCGTAGATGTTGTGGTTCTCGCCCGCCTTGGCGCCCTTGAACGGCTCGATGGTCTCGAATTTTCCCGACACCAGATCGAAGCGGTGGACCGCGGCGAAGCCGTTGTTCTGCGCCCACAGCTTGCCGTCGACCGCGGCGGCGCGCGGGCTCACCATGTTGACCTGCGCCATGTCCTTGTTCATGTCGGGCGGCAGGCTGAAGGTCTCGAGCTTCTCGGCCTTGCGGTCGAACTTGCCGATCGCGCCCTGGTACATCAGGCCGATCCACAAATTGCCGTCCTTGTCGTCGCGCAGGCCGAGCATGCCGGTCGGCCAGCCGCGCTTCAGCACCGGCGCAGCGTACTCGGTCACCTTGCCGGTCTTGGGATCGAGCTTGCCGAACTTCTGCTCGCCGAAGTTCGAGTACCACGCCATGCCGTCGGCGTCGGTGATGACGTCATGCGGCTCGATGGTGGCGCGCGGCAGGTCGTATTCCGTGTACACGACCTGGGTGCCCCGGCCGCTCGGGCGCGGCAAGGTCTTCAGCGTGTAGTCCCATTCCGCCGCGCGGCCGAGATTGATCGTACTCAGCCATTCGGCCTGTTTCTGCTGGATCTGCTCGCGCTCCTCGCCGCGCTGCTCCATCAGGCGCTCGGCGCGACGCTTCTGCGGGTGCAGCGGCGTGCTCTGGTTGGCGTAGCCCGCCATGCGCTTCAGCACAGCGCGAAAGTCGCTGGCGTCGTGCTGCGACTGCACGATGCGCTGCACCGTGTGGCAACCCATGCAGTTGAGCAACGTGCCCTTTTGCTGCTCGGTGCCCGGC
>JACQAI010000403.1 GCA_016195115.1 Pseudomonadota bacterium | reverse complement strand
GAAATAGCCGGCGAACATGTTGCGGTGGCGGGTGACGATCTCGCCGACGCCGTTGGCATCGGGCCGGTCGATGCGGATGTCGACGTCGTCGAACGCCACCCCGACGGAGTCGAGATCGACCTCCCTCGGCTTGTGCAACGTGTAGGCGCCCATGGTCTCGGTCTGGCCGTAGAGCTGGCGCAGCGGCACGCCCATGGCCTGGAAGAAGCGGAAGGTGTCAGGCCCGAGCGCCGCGCCGCCGGTCGCCGCCGAGCGCAGCCGGCCGAACCCGAGGCGATCCTGCAGCGAGCGGAACAGCAGCCAGCGCGCCAGCGGCGACGGTCGGCCCTGGTCGAGCGCCATCAGCCCGAGCCTCATGCCGAGCTCGAACAGTCCGCGCTTCAACGGCGAGGCATCCATCATGCGCGAGCGCACGTCGGCCGCGATGGTCTCCCAAACACGGGGCGCAAAGAGCACGAAGGTCGGGCCGATCTCGCGGAAATCCTGCATCAGGGTTTCCGGCTCCTCGACGAAATTCACTTTGAGGCGGCAAACCAGCCATTTCCCGAGCGCGTAGATCTGCTCCATGATCCAGGGCAGCGGCAGCACCGAGACGTATTCGTCGTCGGGCCCCTTGGGATCGACGGCGAGATAGAGCCGGCAATGTCGGATGATCGTGCCGGCCTGCAGCATCGCGAGCTTGGGATGCGCGGTCGTGCCCGAGGTCGTGCACAGCACCGCGACGCCGTCCCCCGTCCCGGCGGCGACCAGCGCACCGAACGCGCCGGGCTCCCGGGCGGCGCGCGCGCGACCGAGCGCAACCAGGTCGGCGGCGCTGATCAGGCGCGCGTCGTCGTATTTGCGCAGGCCGCGCGGATCGCTGTAGACGATCCGCGTCACGCTCGCGATGCGCTCGCCCAGGCCCAAGAGCTTGTCGACCTGCTCCTCGTCCTCGGCGAACACCAGCTTGACGCTGGCGAAATTGATCAGATAGGCGGCCTCCTCGTCGAGCGCGTCGCGGTAGATGCCGAGCGACATGGCACCGACCGCGTGCGCCGCCAGCTCGCCGATCACCCAGTCCGGCCGGTTGTCGCCGATCAGGCCGACGACCTCGCCGGACGAGATGCCGAGCTCGAGCAGGCCGAGGGCGAACCATTCGACGCGCTCGGCGATCGCGCGCCAGGTCATCGGCACCCAGATGCCGAACTGTTTTTCCCTGAGCGCAATATCCTCGCCGTAGTGCGCGGCGTTGTGCAGCAGCAGCTTGGGCAAGGTGTCGAGAGCGCGATCCGCGTCCGTCATGCCACCTCGGACAGCGTCTCGTCGATCTCGCCCAGGTAGGCGTGCCTGACGTGCTCGTCGGCGAGCACCGCCTCGGGCACGCCCTCGGCGATCTTGCGGCCGAAATCGAGCACCATGACGCGGTGCGAGATGTCCATCACCACGCCCATGTCGTGCTCGATCATCACCACCGTCATGCCCCATTCCTCGTTGAGGTCGACGATGTAGCGCGCCATGTCCTCCTTCTCCTCGAGGTTCATGCCGGCCATCGGCTCGTCGAGCAGGATCAAGCGCGGTTTGAGCGCGATCGCGCGGGCCAGCTCGACGCGCTTGCGCAAGCCGTAGGACAAGGTGCCGGCGACCGCGCGGCGGACGTGCTGAATCTCGAGGAAATCGATGATCTCCTCGACCGCGCGGCGATGCTCGAGCTCCTCGCGCCGCGCACCGCCCAGCCAATAAAGCGCGCCGGTGACGAAGTTGTTGTGCAGCAGGTGATGGCGGCCGACCATGATGTTGTCGAGCACGCTCATATGGCCGAACAGCGCCAGGTTCTGGAACGTGCGGCCGATGCCGAGCGCGGCACGGCGGCTGGTGCGCACGTGGGTGATGTCGTCGCCGTTGAAGCGGATCGCGCCCTCGGACGGCGTGTAGCGTCCGGAGACGCAGTTGAGCATCGAGGTCTTGCCGGCGCCGTTCGGACCGATGATCGAGAACAGCTCGCCCGGGGCGACCGCGAAGCCGACGTCGGTCAAGGCCTGGATGCCGCCAAAGCGCAGCGAAACGCCCGAAACCTCCAGCAGCGGCGCACTCACGCAGGCCCCCTCCGTCGCCCCGCGTCATTGACAGGACCGCGGCTCGGCCTGTCAAGCGAACGACGCCAATTGCCGTCGCGGCGCGACGGGTGCATGCTGGCGGCACGCGGGTTGCCACGGAGGAAAGCCATGATCCAGCTCAAAGGTCTGGGCCATGTGGTGCTGCGGGTCGCCGACATCGAGCGCTCGAAGCGCTTCTACACCGAGCTGCTCGGCTTCACGGTGCTCGAGCAGGATCCCAACCACGGTGGCGTCTTCCTGTCGCTCGGCAACGCCAGCCACTGCCTCGACCTGCAGCCGAGCAGCGATCCCGCCGCCGGCCCTTGGCCGAGCAAGTGGCGCTCGCGCGCCGGGCTCGGCCTCGGCCACGTCGCCTTCACGGTGGCCGACCGCGCGGCGCTCGAGGCGGCTTACTTCACCCTGGTCGATCACGGCGTCGAGATCGTCGCGGCGCTCGACCACACCAGCCAGCAGAGCGTCTATTTCCGCGACCCCGACGGCCACATCCTGGAGTGCTATTGGGAGCGCCCCGACGCCGTCGAGATCTTCCGCCGCGGCCGCGCCGACGAAGATACGCCGATCACCTTCGCGCGCGAGACCGTGCCGGCCGGGTAGCGTCCCTTACGCCGCGCGCGCCGACGTCGCG
>JACQAI010000327.1 GCA_016195115.1 Pseudomonadota bacterium | reverse complement strand
GCGGCGCGGCAGGCGCAGCCGCGAGCGCCCGCAAAGAAAAGCCAAGCTTCTGGGTCGCGTCGCGCGGCCACCACGCCGACATCGGCGGCTCGACGCCGGGCTCGATGCCGCCGGACAGCCGCACGGTCGACGAGGAAGGCGTGCTGATCGACAACTTCCTGCTGGTCGAGGGCGACGCAAAGGGGGGCGGCCGCCTGCGCGAGGCCGAGATGCGCGCGCTGCTCGGCTCGGGCCGCTACCCGGCGCGCAACCCCGACCAGAACCTCGGCGATCTCAAGGCCCAGATCGCCGCCAACGAGCGCGGCGTCCAGGAGCTGACCAGAGTCGTCGAAGCCTACGGCCTCGATGTCGTGCTGGCCTACATGGGCCACGTCAAAGCCAACGCCGAGGAGCAGGTGCGGCGCGTCATCGAGGCGCTCAGCGACGGACAGTTCGCCTGCGAGATGGACGACGGCAGCGTGATCCAGGTGGCGATCACGATCGACCGCGCGCGGCGCGCCGCGCGCCTCGACTTCACCGGCACGTCGGCGCAGCGACCGAACAACTACAACGCGCCGAGCTCGGTCACCCGCTCGGCGGTGCTCTACGTGTTCCGGACCCTGGTGGCCGACGACATCCCGCTCAACGCCGGCTGCCTGAAGCCGCTCGAGATCGTCATCCCCGAGGGCTCGATGCTCAACCCGCGCTATCCCGCGGCGGTGGTCGCCGGCAACGTCGAGACCAGCCAGGTGGTGGCCGACGCGCTCTACGGCGCGCTCGGCGTGCTCGCGGCGGGCCAGGGCACGATGAACAACTTCACCTTCGGCGACGCGCGCTACCAGTACTACGAGACGCTCGCCGGCGGCTCCGGCGCGGGACCCGACCACGACGGCACCGCGGCGGTGCAGATCAACATGACGAACTCGCGGCTGACCGATCCCGAGGTGCTCGAGTGGCGTTTCCCGGTCGTGCTCGAGCGCTTCGCGATCCGCACCGGCAGCGGCGGCCGGGGTCGCCATCGCGGCGGCGACGGGGTGGTGCGGCGGGTCCGCTTCGAGGTGCCGATGACCGCGGCGATCCTGGCCAACCGCCGGCGCATCGCCCCGTTCGGGCTGGCCGCTGGGAGCCCCGGCGCGCCGGGCGAGAACCACGTCGAGCGGGCCGACGGCCGGGTCGAGCGCTTCGGGGCGAGCCACCGGATCGAGGTCGCCCCGGGCGATATTTTCGAGATCGCCACCCCCGGGGGCGGCGGGTTCGGGGCCCCCTAGGCGGCCCTAAACCCCCGGGTATCTGGGCTTTTTCAGGCCTCCCCGGCGGCCCGCCCCGGCCCGCTAGACGAGAGCACATAGGTAATTTTAACCAATTTGGGATAGATTGCCGGGGCACTTACGGGGGGCCCCGTCCCTTGACCAGACTCTATCGCGCGTCCTACCCGGCCGGCTCGAGCGTGTTCAAGCAGGGCGATATTGACGACCGCGCCTACATCATCGAGAGCGGCAAGGTGGAGATTTCCACCCCCCAGGGCGTGCTTGCCGTGCTGCCCCAATCCGAGATCTTCGGCGAGATGGCGCTGCTCGATCAGGGCGCCCGTTCGGCCAGCGCGCGAGCCCTCGAGGACACCTCGCTGATCGTCATCGAGCGCCAGCAGATCCAGAACAAGATCGATCGCGCCGACCCGGTGCTGCGCTACATGCTGAGCCTGCTGCTCGACCGGCTGCGCTCGACCCACCGCGCGCTGTCGGGCCAGACCTTCGTCAACGATCCCGAGGAGTCCGCGCTCGAGCGCGCCAAGAAGATCGCGGTCGACGACCTGCACCAGCACGCCATCCGGCGCCTCAATCTCGAGCGCGAGATCTCGCTCGCGGTCGAGCGCAAGGAATTCTTCGTCGTCTACCAGCCGATCATGCGCCTGACGCCGTTCGAGATCTCCGGGTTCGAGGCGCTGATCCGCTGGAAGCATCCCGAGCGCGGCATGGTCTCGCCGATGGATTTCATCCCGGTCGCCGAGGAGACCGGCTTGATCGTGCCGATCGGCGCCATGGTGCTCGACGCGGCGCTCGGCCAGACCGAGAGCTGGCTGTCCAAGAAGATCGGCCCCAACTCGCTGTCGATGGCGATCAATCTGTCGGCGCGCCAGTTCTTCGATCAGTCCGATTTCGAGGCGGTGCTGAAGCAGGTCACCAGCAGCGGCGTGCCGACCAACCAGGTCAAGCTCGAGGTGACCGAAAGCATCATCATGGACAACCCCGAGCGCGTCGGCGGCATCCTGGGCGAGATCAAGCAGACCGGCTCGCTGCTCAGCCTCGACGATTTCGGCACCGGGTATTCGTCCTTCAGTTACCTCCACCAGTACCCGTTCGACGTCCTCAAGGTCGACCGCTCGTTCGTGTCGCGTATCGTCGGCAGCCAGCGCAACCACGACATCGTCCGCGCGATCGTCGGCCTGGCGCACGATCTCGGCATGGAGGTCGTCGCCGAGGGCATCGAGAAGGACGAGGAGGCCGAGACCTTGCGCAAGCTCGGCTGCGAATACGGCCAGGGCTATCGCTTCGCCAAGCCGCTCAGCGCCGACGACGCCACCGCCTTCATGCAGCGCGGCAAGCCCAATTAACCCTCACCCGGCTCGCCGGGG
>JACQAI010000326.1 GCA_016195115.1 Pseudomonadota bacterium | reverse complement strand
TCGCAGAGGCCCTCGACCGGAATGTCGAGATTGGGCACCTGGCTGCCCGGCGCGCGGGTTTGCTCGAGGACCGCGTGCCTGACCAGCCGCCGCACGCCGTGGAGGCGGTCCGCGACCGCCTCGGGGCGCAGCCGCGCATCGCCGGAGGACGCGCCGTCGCCGCGCGGCGCGAGGAAGAGCAGCATCTGCTTGATGGCGCCGCGCGGGCCTTCGAAGTCGATCGGCCCGTCGACGTTCGTCATCACCCGCGAGACCGCGCCGATGAAGGACGGCGAGTCCTGGTCGCAGGCTTTGAGCTCGGGCGAGTTGTGGGCGGCCAGGCGGTCCTCGGGCGTATCGAACGCGAGCTGCGGAATCCCGTCGATGCGCAGCGCGCGCGCCAGCGCGTTGGTGCCCGGCGCGTCGAGGACGTGATTCTGGACATAGCGCCGGCAGCGCGGCAGCTTGGCGGTCAGCGGCCCGTGGGGGTCCAGCCAGTGCTTCCGGAACGTCTCGAGATCGAGATCGTCGCGGCGGCGCATCAGGCTATTCGCCACGATCAACGCCCATCCTCCTCAAATTTTTCCCGCCGGCCGCCTCAGGCGGGCTCGGCCTCGCGCGTGGCCATCATCTTCTTGAACGCCGGGCGCGCGTGGCAGGCGGCCAGCCAGCCCTTGACCCGCGGCGCCGCGTCGAACAGCGCGGTCGCCGGCATGGCGTAGCGCACGACCTCGGCGGTGTTGAGGTCGGCGACGGTGAAGCGGCCGCCGACGATGAAGCCGGTCGCGGCGAGCGCGCCGTCGAGCACCTTGAAGGGCGCGCGCAGCGCCTCGACGGCGGCGCGCGCGATCGCGGGATCGCGCTCGGCGGGCGGCTTGGCGACCAGGTGATACATGATCTGCAGGGCGTGCGCTTCGACCTCGGTGACCGCCCACAGCGCCCACATCGCCATCTGGCCGTCCTCGGCGACAGTGGCGGGCGCCAGCGGGCCGCCGTGCTTCTTGGCCAAATAGAGATTGATCGCCAGGGACTCGTGCAGCACCACGCCGTCGTCGTCGATGGTCGGGATGTGGCCGTTGGGATTGACCTTGAGGAACGCCGGCGAGCGGGTGTGCAGCGGCGTGCCGGCGGCGTTCGGATCGGTCAGGCGGTAGGTCTGCGTCACCGGCACGTGCTTGAACGGAATGCCGAGCTCGTCGGCCAGCCACAGATTGCGCGAGGCGCGCGAGCGATAGACGCCGTAGATCGTCAGCATGCGGGACCGTCCTCGTGAGGGGCTGCCGCGAGATCATAGTGCCGTGGGATCCAAGATGAAACGCGGTCGCTTGCATCGGCCCCGCACGGTGAAGCAGCGGATCCTCTTCAGTCACGCACCCCGTCCGGCGCCCCCGCGCGCCCTCAGACCGAGTGCCGGGGCCAGTGCGCGCCAGCAGCTCGGGACATCTCCGCGTCCATGGCGCTCTCCCTCCGGGTCGCTGTCGCGACTATGATGGTGCAAACGCCGAACGGCGCGAGGTCGCCCTCGGGCCCGCGGCGGACGAGCGCACCGACTTGAACGAGCACGACGCGATGGTCGCGTCGGCCGGAGGCACGCCGCTGCTGGGATCCTTGCTGCCGCCGAGCGGTGGGCTCGAATGGCACGTGCGGGCGCTGCGCCGGCGCCATCGCGCGTGGGCCGAATTTCGCGCCGAGCTTGCCGATTGGCTCGACACCTGGCGTCCGGCGACGACCGGCTTGCTGCTGCTCGGCCCGAGCGCGGGCTGGTGCCTGCCCGACGCGTTTCTCGCGCGCTTCCGGCGCATCGACGCGATCGATCTCGACCCCTTGGCGCCGCTCCTGTTCCGCGCGCTGCATGGCCGCGCGCTGGCGGCCGCCGCCGCGACGGTGAGCTTCACCCGCAGCGACGCGCTCGACGGTCTCGAGGATCTGCTCGCGCGCCATCCGGACCATGCCGTGCTATTCGCCAATTTCCTCGGTCAGCGCCGCTTGCACCGCGGCGACGTCGATCGGACCGCAGCCGAGTTGGCGGCGCTGGGCGCGCGCCTGACCGGGCGCCCGTGGGCGTCGATCCACGATCGCCTGTCGGGGCGCGCGGGCGATCTCGCGGGCGTGCCGCGGGGGTTTGCGTGCGTCGGCGTGCTCGAGCCCGAGACGCTGGCGCGGCGCGTCGGCGCGTCGGGCGAGTGGCTCGATCACCTGACGACGCGCGTGCTGCCGGACGACGCGGCGCGTCGCATCATGCCGTGGGCCATGCGCCCGGGCCGCATCCACTGGGTCGAGGCCGGCTCGGTCGGCTGACGAGCGCCGGGCCGTCGTCGACGCGGATCGTCTGCGGCGGCGCGGGTTGCAGGGCGCGACGCCGCGCGAACGCACCAGGGCCTGGCGATTTTTACGTGATCGAGGTCGGGGTCGAGAACGACACGATGGTCGAGGTGCTGCCGCCCGCCTTCGCGGCCGAATACCTCGCGTTCCACCGCGAGGAGAAAATGCTGGAGCGAATGGCGACGGCGCCAGCCGCGGCGGCGTCGTTGGATATTCGGGAGTCGCTTCTCGGGGCAATGTCGGATAGGGTCCCGCCCGTCCAAACGCCATCGAGCCCAACCCGTCGCCACGGCGTTGGCAATCAGGTGATCTCCATGAAATCGATCGACAGAAGCGCGCTGGCCGCTACGGCCGGTGTCGCGACGCGTTCCAGTGCGTCAAGGACGACAGACGACGAAGGATCGGCGACGACGCCGAAGCAGCACCGCACCGGCGCGGGGCGTCCATGAGTCATTTCAAGAGTCCGAATTTCAGCGAGCGGCTCGGCACGGCGGCGAACGCGAAGAAGGCCGCGCTGGAGCGCTTCCGCGTGATGTCCGCTGCCGACGCCCCGGGGGTCGCGGAACGCCAGGCCGCCCGGCAGGTGGCTCAGGCGGCGCGCGAGGCGCGCGACGCCGAGCGTCGGGCCAACCGGCTGAAGGCCGAAGCCCTCGAGGCCGCCGCGCAGGCGGCCCGCGAGACCGAACAGGCCGCCGCGCAGGCGGCCCGCGAGACCGAACGCGCCGAGCAGGCGGCCCAAAAGATCGCCCAGGAACGTGAGCAGGCGACCCGCGAGATCGCCCTCGCCGCCGAGCGCCGCGCCGAGATTCTCGCCAAAGCCGCGGCGAAGGCCGACCAGGACATCGCCCTTCAAGCGGAGCAGAAGGCGGCGCGCGACGCGCGCTACGCCGCACGCAAGGCGCGGAAATAGCATCAGGCGGTCCGCGGCGGTTTCAGGTGCGGCGGTTCACCTCGATCGATCTCGCGCCGGGCTTGGCTTTTGGCTTCCGCCGGCGGTGGCTCTATAACCGGGGCATGAGCGACCGCGATCTGGAAACCGTCGAGGGCACTGATGTCCGGTCCCGCTGATGCACCGCGCGCCCCCGTCCGGACCGCCCTCGTGACGGGGGCCGGCGCCGGCATTGGTCTCGCCATCGCGCGACGGCTGCACGCCGACGGCTGTCGCGTCGTGCTGGCCGATATCGACGAGGATCGCGTCGTCGCCGCCGCCCGCGCGATCGACCCGTCGGCCGTCTCGGCGTGGGGGATCGCCCTCGATGTCGCCGACCCGGTGCGCGTGACGCGGGTTTTCGCCGAGATCGATCGCCTGTGGAAGGGCGTCGACATCCTGGTGAACAACGCCGGCATCGCCGACATGCACCCGTTCCTCGATTTTCCCCTCGACGTTTGGCTGCGCGTGTTCGCGGTCAACGTGACCGGCGCCTTCCTGTGCGGACGCGAGGCCGCCCGTGGCATGGTGGCCCGCGGCAACGGACGGATCGTGAATATCGCCTCGACCAGCGGCATCCGCGCCAGTGTCGGCCGCACGGCCTACGGCAGCTCGAAGGCGGCGGTGATCGCGCTCACCCGCCAGATGGCGATCGAGCTCGCACCCCATGGCGTGACCGCCAACGCCATCGCGCCCGGTCCAACGGAGACCGACATGGTGCGGCGGCATCACACCGCCGAGGCGCGGGCATCCTATGAGAAAGCCATCCCCGCGGCGCGCTATGCCAGCCCCGAAGAGATCGCCGATGCGACCGCCTATCTGTGCTCGGCGTCGGCCGCTTACATCAACGGCGCGGTGCTCCCCGTCGATGGCGGATTTCTCGCGGCTGGAATTCTCTAGGGTGGGGCATCGCCCCGAAGCTTTCGCTCGAACCGAATGAAGGCGGACGATGCGGGGATACACGGGGACTTGACGATGCCGCTCTCTGATATACCTTTCTAAAGGTATATCAAAGGAGTTCGGCCGCCATGCAAGTCGCGAAGTGGGGCAACAGCCTGGCCATCCGGCTGCCGGCCGCCGTCGTCAAGGCGCTGGGTCTGAAGGAAGGCGACGAGGTCGAGGTGCATGTCGCCGGTACGCGGGCATTCGGCGTCGCGCACGACCGTGGCCGCGCGCGGGCGCTCGCGCGCGTCCGCGCCTTCCGCAAGACGCTGCCGGCCGACTGGAAGTTCGATCGTGAGGAGGCGAATGCGCGATCTCGTGCCAAGCCATGACGGCGGACGAATTTCTCGACAGCAACGTCCTGATCTATGCCTTCACCGCCGATGCGCGCGCGGCGACGGCGCAGAACCTGCTCGAGCGCGGCTGCGTGACCAGCGTCCAGGGGCTCAACGAGTTCGCCACCGTGGCGCGCCGCAAGCTCGGCATGAGCTGGGCCGAGGCGCGCGCCGGGCTGGCGGCCATCCGCACGCTCTGCCCGACGGTCGTGCCGGTCGACATCGCAACCCACGAAGCCGCGCTCGGCATAGCGGAGCGCCGCGGCTATGCGATGTTCGACGCCCTGATGGTCGCCGCCGCCCTGCGCGCCGGCTGCCGGACCCTGTGGTCGGAGGATCTGCAGCACGGCGCGGTGATCGACCGCCGCCTCACGATCATGAATCCGTTTCGCGGCGGCTGAGCGCCAACACAGGCGTGATCGCGCGGTGGCGAACGCGATCGGGCGCGCCGCTGCGGGAAACCTTCGCGGTGAACCGGCGCGCCGCCGAGGTGCTCGAGTTACGGTGACGGTTTACGAAATGGACCGCCTTGTGCCGCCGGCGCGGGCTCTCGCAGCTTCGGGCCGCGCTTGCGATAGGTCGCCGGCCGGGACGCCTCCGTCCCCTGGGGACCTCTAGGCACCAACTTCCTCAACCGAGATATTCAATCTCGGGCCATCAAAGAGCCCGATACGGTGATTCGCCGCATACCGGCTCGTCGCTTCGCGCTCCGCATCACCAGGCACAAATCCGCGGATCTCGTAGACCTCCTGCGGCAGGCCATCAGCCGCAATAGTGACGCGATAGCTCTTCTGCGGCGGCAATTCGCCAGGCATGGTGCGGTCCCTTCCCGCTAAGCATACAGCGGCGAGGTAAGGCGCGCGAAGCCGCGATCAAGCCTGAC
>JACQAI010000325.1 GCA_016195115.1 Pseudomonadota bacterium | reverse complement strand
GGCGATCACGGCTTGGCCGAGATCGCGCCGTCCCGAGACCCGCAGCCGGCGGTCGTTGAGGTAGGCGCCGGCGCCGCGCTCGCCCCAGAACAGCTCGTCCTTGATCGGGTCGTAGACGACGCCGGCGATGATCTCGCCGTCGCGCTCGAGCCCGATCGAGATGGCAAAATGCGGCAGGCCGTGCAGGAAATTGAGCGTGCCGTCGAGCGGATCGACGATCCAGCGGTGGCGGCCGTCGCCGTCCTCCACCGTGCCCTCCTCCATCAGCAGACCGAACTCGGGTCGGGCCCGCTTGAGCTCGGCCTTCAGGGTGCGCTCGGCCTGCAGGTCGGCGGTCGACACGAAATCCGCCGGCCCCTTCTGCGAGACCTGGAGCTGCTCGACCTCGCCGAAATCGCGCACTAGGCCGCGCGCCGCCTTCTGCGCGGCCTTGACCATGACGTTGATGGTTGCGGAGCGAAGCGCCATGCGGTCGGACCGTGTAATCTCAATGCGGCGGTATTGCGGCGGAGGTCTTAAGTCTTCGCGCGCTCGACGTAGGAGCCGTCGCCGGTGTTGACGACGATGCGGGTGCCACTCTCGATGTGCGGCGGCACCATGACGCGCATGCCGTTCTCGAGCTTGGCCGGCTTGTAGGACGACGACGCGGTCTGGCCTTTGACGACCGGGTCCGCTTCGACGATCTGCAGCACCACGGTCTGCGGCAACTCGACCGAGACCGGCGCGCCCTCGTAGCTCGAGATGATCACCTTCATGCCGTCCTGCAAGAAGCCCGCGGCGTCGCCGATCAGCTCGCGGTCGACGCTGACCTGCTCGTAGGTCTGCTCGTCCATGAAGGTGAGCGTGTGGTCGTCGCCGAACAGGAACTGGTAGTCGTGGTCGTCGATGCGGACGCGCTCGACGGTCTCGCCGGAGCGGAACCGCTCGTTGAGCTTGGTGCCGCCGCGCACGTCCCTGAGCTCGACCTGGACGAAGGCACCGCCCTTGCCGGGCGTGATATGCTGCGCCTTCGCGACGACCCAAAGCTTGCCGCGAAACTCCATGACATTGCCGGCGCGCAGCTCGTTGGCGTTGATCTTCATCGTTGAAATCCGTGGGAAATTCGGTCGTGGGAACCCTTAAAGCGGGCGGGACCCTATCAGGTTGGGTACCCCCGATCAACGCGGCTTCCAGCCTATGAACGCCAGGGTAAACGTCACGCTAAACCAACCGGACGCGCGCTCGTGACGGCGCCCTGGTGGCACCCTGCCGCGCTGGCGCGACGGCGCGCCAATCTGGCGGCGCGCGCGCGCGTGCTGGCCGCGATCCGCGGCTTCTTCGGAGCGCGCGGCTTCGTCGAGGTCGAGACCCCGGCGCTGCAGGTCTCGCCCGGTCTCGAGCCCCATCTGCACGCGTTCGCCGTGGTCGTGCGCACGCCCGACGGCGCGTCCCGCCCGCGCTACCTTCATACCTCGCCCGAATTCGCCATGAAGAAGCTGCTGGCCGCCGGCGAGCCGCGGATCTTCCAGCTCGCGCGCGTGTTCCGCGACGCCGAGCGTTCGGCGACGCACCATCCCGAGTTCACCATGCTGGAGTGGTACCGCGCCGGCGCCGACTACACCGCCCTGATGGACGATTGCCAAGCGCTGCTCGCGGCGTGCGCCGATGCCGCCGGCGCCGCGTCGTTGTGCTGGCAGGATCGCGCCAGCGACCCGCGGCAGACCTGGGAGCGCCTGAGCGTCGCCGAGGCGTTCGCACGCTACGCCGGCATCGACCTGTTGGCGACCGCGCCCGATCCGCAGGCACCCGATGTCGGGCGCCTGACCGCCGCCGCGGCCCGCGCCGGCATCGCGGCGCATGACGGCGACGATTGGGACAGCCTGTTCTTCCGGATCTTCCTCGAGCGCATCGAGCCGCGGCTCGGCACGCCGGCGCCGACCATCCTCACCGACTATCCGATCAGCATGGCGGCGCTGGCGCGGCCGAGCGCGCGCGATCCGCGGCTCGCCGAGCGCTTCGAGCTGTACGTCGCCGGGCTCGAGCTCGCCAACGCCTTCAGCGAGCTGACCGACCCGGTCGAGCAGCGCCGCCGCTTCGAGGCCGACGTCGCCACGAAGCAGCGTCTCTACGGCGAACGCTACCCGATCGACGAGGATTTCCTGGCCGCGCTCGGCAGCGGCTTCCCGGCGAGCGCCGGCATCGCGCTCGGCGTCGACCGTCTCGTCATGCTCGCCTGCGCCGCCGCCCACATCGACGACGTGCTGTGGGCGCCGGTGACGTAGTCGGGGGCAAATGACGAGTGGCTCGATGAGGTACTTGCTTCTGGCATCGCTCTTGTTGGCCAGCGGCACTCTGTTTGGGGTATCTCATGCCGATCCTGCCCTGCCGCAGGGCTGGCGGCTGCCAAGGCCGGATGAACTATCGTCGCCCCACGACATCGTACAATGGCGCGATGACAGTCCCGATCGCGAAGCCGTTGCGCGGGGCGACTTTGATGGCGATGGCCGGCAAGACGAGGCCCGGCTGCTCGTCAGTGCGGATGGGAAGAAGTATGCGTTGTTCGTCCTGCTTGGATCGGGCCGCGCGGTACGGCTTGTGATCGACGATGTCGACGGACTGTCGATCATGGGTATCGCAGCGCTACCGCCGGGACGTCACAGGACTGCCTGCGGGAAGGGCTTTGTCGAGTGCCGCGGTGAACCG